>NZ_CP159835.1:2100000-2222500 GCF_047731265.1 Patiriisocius sp. Uisw_017
TGTCATTGTAAATAATAGGAATGTGCGTTACAAAAGGCATTCCATTTGGAGCGTTCACTAACATAGCCAATGGATACTGTTTTACAACAGCAATCATTTTTTGAATCTCGTTTTCCTGATGATGGGGTGGTGGGTACATTTTTTATAGCAGATTTTTTATTGTCGATTTTTGAAATGTAAGTTTATCACAATAAAGATGTCAAGGAGTTTTGTTTTATAGTTCAAATATTATCAATCCCCAATTGTTAATCTCTTTGAATGGTAAATCGAATTAAACTATTTAAAGTGATAACCTAAAGGGTTGGTTCTTTAGTTATGCAAAATTTATATTAAAATAAAGCTGCGCAAAAGTTACATTTTAATATAAATAACCATCCCTACTATAGGCTTGTGTAAGCAAGGATTTCAGACTGAACGGGCTGAAGTCAAACATCAAACTGTCTAAAGTGGTGATCTAAATGTTTGTATTGCATTTTACCCCATTGTTCTTTGGTTAATTTTCCGAAAGCTGGATGCGGTTTCCAATCGTCTCTATGTCTTTGCGCTCTAAATTCTTGTAATAAATTTTCTAGGCTTGTTTTTTCAGCTTTAAAATCTCGTTCTTCTGTTTCTTTAAATCTTGGTATGGTAGGTAGGTTTTTGCGCCAAGGTCTATTGCTATACATAGATTTTTTAAACAGCAAGTTTACCAGCCAGTTGGGTTTCATTGCGATGGTTTCTTTTTCAAGTATAATGTTTAAAGGTAATTGGCAGTGATGTGCCATTTGGGCCGTTGTCATTTTACCCCATTGGCGATTGCTTCCTTGTTCTAGGGTGTTGAGCCTATTTTGTATTTCAGTAAAGGTTGCTTCATCAAAAAGAGATTTCATAGTAATACTATTTATAGGTTGCTTTAACTTTCTAAAGATAAACATTATCTTTATTTGAATTATATAATTGCAGCCTTTGAAAAATATACCCACTTCATTTTCGATTAAAGATTGGAATGAAGACGACCGTCCTAGAGAAAAATTGCTCGCAAAAGGAAAACAAGCACTTTCTGATGCTGAATTAATAGCGATATTAATTGGCAGTGGTAATCGTGAAGAAAGCGCTGTAGCCTTGAGCCAACGAATATTATCTTCCGCAGAAAATCATCTTGATGTATTGGGAAAACTTTCGGTGGTGGATTTAATAAAATTTAAAGGAATAGGGGAGGCAAAGGCAATTTCTATTGTAGCTGCGATGGAGTTGGGTCGAAGGAGACGTTCCAGCGATGTATTAAAATTAAAGAAAATTACGTCCAGTCATTCTGCTTTTGAAGTGTTGCAGCCCATTATTGGAGATTTACCACATGAAGAATTTTGGATTTTATACTTAGACAATCAGAATAAAATTCTCCAAAAAACGCAACTTAGTAAAGGAGGAATAACCGGCACATTGGTAGATGTAAGAGTTCTTTTTAAAAGTGCGCTGCAAATAGGTGCCGTGGCTGTAATATTAGCCCATAATCATCCTAGCGGAACCTTAAAACCCAGTAATGCTGATAAAAATATTACCACAAAAATAAGAACAGCTGGCGAAAGTCTTGATATTAAAATACTCGATCATTTAATAATCACAGAACGTGCTTATTTTAGTTTTGCCGATGAAGGGTTGTTGTAAATACAGATTTTAAAAGCAAATTTGTATTTCAAGTAGTACCTTCGCATATAGCTTGCTTTTACTCTAATTTATGCTGTTAATATATACACCCAAGGTTACTCCAAGAATTTCCTATGTTTTTAAACATATGTTTTCTCGTGTTCTAGGATTACCTATTGGTTTTACTTCTAGCATTGAAGCGTTTATAGCGCATAAAAGCGCGAAAATGTCCTATGGAAAACAACCGCTTGGAAGTGAATTGTTTTTTCAGAGTCACCGCTTATTATTAGAACAAGGCATTGAGAGTATTGATATTACAGTTAAGCCTTGGGAAGAAACCGTTTGTTTTTTTAACACAAGTACAAATAGTGCGGTCCCTTTTGATGTGTTTTCTGCTGCATTCTATCTTTTGAGTAGGTATGAAGAATACCTCCCTCACGTAAAGGATGCAAAGGGGAGATATTCGGTTACAGAAAGTCTTGCGTTTAAAAATGGCTTTTTAGAAGACCCAGTGGTGGATATATGGAGTTATAAGCTCAAAAGTATTTTACAAGAAGCATTTCCCTCACTTCACTTTGAACAAAAAAAGCATACAGTACATTTGCTGGTAGACGCACAAGAACCTTATGCGTATATTCAAAAAGGATTTTTTAAATCTGGAATCGCCCTTTTTTATGACTTGTATAGGCTTCGGTTTAATGCTGCTTGGTCAAGGTTAAAAGTGTTGTTGGGTTTAAGAAGGGATCCCTATGATACTTTTAAATGGATCATTCGAGTTATGAAGAATAAACCTTCGGCGCTTACCGTTTTCTTTTTGTTGGGGGAAGCAACTTCTTTCGAAAAAAGCGTTAATTCGTACCGAGTAAAATTTAGAATGCTTATTAAGTTGATAAATGATTACAGGGAAGTTGGTTTGTTGATTTCAAAAAAAGCAGTTACAAATGCGGACGCTTTAAAGTCTGAAAAAAGAAGAATTGAAGCTTCTACAAAAAGACATTTAGTGAGCTCTTTAAATTTTAATCTCGAAGTGAGCTTGCCAGAGATTTATAGAAATTTGTTAACTTTAGAGATTGAGAAAGACTTCACAATGGTGTATGAGGATATGCCTGGATTCAGGGCAGGTACCTGTACTCCATTTTTATTTTATGATCTTGATTATGAAATAAAAACACCACTAATATTGCACGCTCCAGTATGTACCACAAGTAGTTTTAAAAGGCAAAGCCCAAAAGACACAGAAGATAAAATTAAAAGCTTATTGGATAGTGTTAAGGGTCTTGACGGAAGTTTTATAATGATTTTTGCCAATAAGGATTTTTCCGCTACTCCAAACAATAAAAAATGGCGTTCACTTTTTTCTGAAACGCTTCATCAATAGAACCTATGAACACAAAAATTACCGATGTTTTTTTCGATTTAGACCATACACTTTGGGATTTTGACAGAAACTCTGCACTTGCCTTCGAGCGTATTTTTAGAGATAAAAATATCGCCGTACAACTTCCAGCATTTTTAGAAGCGTATGAGCCTATTAATTTTGAATATTGGAAAAAATTTAGAGAAGACCGAGTTACTAAGGAACAACTTAGAAGAGGTCGTTTATTAGAGTCTTTTGAGGCACTCAAAGTTGAAATGGATATTGAAACTATAGATGCACTTTCGATAGCTTATATTGATGCACTCCCTGATAACAATCACTTATTCGATGGTGCTATTGAAGTATTGGAGTATCTAAAAGATACCTACCAACTTCATATTATTACCAACGGTTTTAAAGAAGTGCAGCATTTGAAATTAGAAAAAAGTAATCTAGCGTCTTATTTTAAAACAGTTACTTCTAGCGAAGAAGTGGGTGTTAAAAAGCCAAATCCAAAGGTTTTTAACACGGCATTACAAAAAGCGAATGCAGTCGCAGCTTCGAGCATAATGATTGGAGATACTTTTGAGGCAGATATTTTAGGGGCCGAAAATGTGGGGATGGACACCATTTTTTACAATTACCGCAAAGAAATACTGCCGTCAAAATACAAAACAGTAGACAAGTTGCTTGAGCTTAAAAACATTCTTTAAAAATACATTTTAATCTAATGGCTTATTTTTGGCTTGTTAAACGAAACCGCAATTAAAAAAACCTTGTTACTCTGGTTCTGTTAAACGCAATAATTTTGTTTCGCATACAAGTCTATTTTTTAAATAATTAATATTGGTAATCAATACTTTATGTTTTATCATCTTCTAAATTTCTTCATATAATAGTGTCTCTTATTTATAAATAACGACTGGCAAGGTGCCTGATATCAATACGGTATGTATTTTTTTCACCTAACTTGGGGTACATTAAAAAATAAATGATGTCGAAATTGAATATCCTATAAGGACTTCAGATTAAAATGTGTGACTGTTCCCTAAATCTCAAGTCGTTGATCATATTTTTGTGTCTATAACCTAATACTGTTGCCTATTGTTTCTCCTAACTTTAAGTTTTACTCTTTTATTTGCATTGTCCTTTTGCTAACCTCGTGTATCAAGGATACAGATTTTAGTCAATCTGAAGATATTTCTCTTTCTCCAGTGATGGAATTTAATCTTATATATTTTGACATAGAAGCGCCAAAATTTTTTGATGAAATAGAGGGGGAAGAGCTATTAACGGTTCGTGACACTACTGCATTGAATTTTATTAACGGCACTGATACTCAGGAAGTATTAAAGAAAGTAGAGTTTTTTTTTGATTTTACAAACTCCATTCCTAGGATTTTTGAAATAACATTTGATTTTTTAACTGAAGAAAATGAACTTGTCTACTCGCTAAACACTATTGTATTCCCTGGCAGTAACACACTTTCTAGACAAACTATTTTTATTAAAGAAATAGCGCTTCAGGATCTGGAGCAATTAACAATGTCGACCAAGGTGGTGTCAGTTGTAACGATACCAGCTTCAGACCAAGAACTTACTGGAAGTCTAAACTTAAAATCAAAAGCCACTTATTATCTTGAGATTGATCTATAACTATATTTATGAAAAATTAGTTTTTCTATGTATCGTATTTGGATTGTTCACAGGGTATTCTCAAAATAAACAAGTACTATATAACTGGGAAGCTACTCAGCAGTTACTTATGCTTAATCCTGGAGCTGTGGTGAGCTATCACTCTCACTATGGTATTCCTTTTTTATCACAGGTACATCTGCGAGGTGGTTCTTCTGGGGTATCAGTCTTTGATATTTTTGCTAATGACGGAGTGCCTATCAATACTAAAATTGAACAAATGATTTTTGAATTAGACAGCCGTGATTTTTTTACCGCTACAGCGCAAGTCGAAATTTTAAGCATTGTTTGGATCACTAAAGATGATACGTATATTTCATTTGGTATGTATCAGGAGGCAGATGCTATTGTTTATTTTCCAAAGGATTTTGCAATTCTATTTAGTGAAGGTAATCGCGATTTTCTAAACTACTCTTTTAATTTTGACAACATAAGTTTTCGTGCAGACTTAACTTCAGTGTTTCACGTTGGGTTCAATAAAAAAATTTCTGATAAACTAACAGCAGGTATTAGGTTTAAAATGTATTCCTCCATGTTGAATATTACAAGTACAAAAAAACACAGGTACATTTACTACAACCAGAAGAGAGGGTACTCCAAATGTTTATGAGAATACAATCTCAGATTTAGATTTTGAAATAAAGTCATCTGGATACAGAGAAATCAGAGAGATCGATGATGACAAAAAAGCCATAAGGAATTTAATGAGTAGGGCTTATTTAGGCGGTAATATTGGTCTTGGTTTGGACATTGGGGGAACCTATCAATTAAATAATGATTTTAGTGTTACTGCCTCTATTTTAGATATAGGAGCCATATTTCATTCAAGACATACTGAAAAGTCTAGTGCGCGTGGAGATTATACCTTAGACGGTATTGAGTTAATTTTTCCAGATGTTGAAAATGGTGACATGGCATTGCCCTGTTACGAGAATTTTGAAGAAGAATTTGAACGATCAATTCCAAGGGACACTGCAAGAACAAGTTATGTACAAATGCGACCAGCAAAATTTAATGCTGGTTTGCATTATGATTTTGGTCGCCCTTCTGGCTTAGATGGTTATTGTAATTGCCTTGTTGGAAGAGGCTTTAATCAGAGGCGATCGCAAGTTGGTGCTCAATACTATGCTATTTTGAGACCAAAAGGACCACAAATGGCAGGAACTTTATATTATAGAAGAAATTTTGATGAAGGATTTTCAGTGAAAGCTACCTATACGGTGGATTCCTTTTCAGCTACAAATATAGGTTTGGGTATTGCAATTAATAAGGATGGTGGTAATTTCTTTATAGCCATGGATAATCTACTGTATTATTCAAATATTGCAAAAGCAAAAAGTCTGTCCATACAGCTAGGTTTTGCAATAATAATGGATTGAATTCAATATGTCAATTAGACAAGCTATTCAAGATTAATAGGTATTATCAGGATCAATATACAAAGCATTTTGTCAATCATAATTTAGCTGCTTATTTTAACATATAGTCTTTAACTAAGGCCTTTTTTAAGAATAATACAAGTTATTGATACCATTAAATTGATAGACCGATTGGGATTAAAAGTGTCTTTTAAAATACTAAAAAATAGACTGTGAGCGTTAGTATAGTATAATCCCCGAGTATGTTATTTTCTCAAATTAAACAGTATTATCTAATACTTCTATTGTTGATTTTATCTTCGTGTGTAAAGAATACCGATTTTGAACAAACCGATGATTTTTTATTAACTCCAGAAGTGGAGCTTAATTTAATTTATTTTAACCTAGATGCTTCTAGGTTTTATGATGGAATAGCGAACAATCCTATACTCAAAGTGCGAGACACAACGGTTGTTGATTTTTTAGATGATACAGACATACAAGAGCTTTTAAAAAGAGTAGCATTTTACTTCGAATTTACGAACACAATACCACGAACTTTTAATGTTGATTTCCAGTTTTTAAACGAAGGTAATGTACCTACATACACGACAAATACTGAGATAGAATCAGGGAGTACTGGGTCTCCAATTCAAACAATTTTTATGGATAATATTGAAGATTTGGAACTTGAACAATTGATGACATCTAATAAAGTGGTGGTTAGTGTCACCATACATTCTTCAGATCAAAACTTAAACGGCACACTGGATTTGCGTTCTAAAACGAGTTATTTTGTAGAAATTGATGAATAACGATTACTATGAAAAAAGCGTTTCTTTTTTACATAATCTTAGGACTATCAATAGGATATTCCCAGAATAAGCAATTGCTTTATAACTGGGAGGCAACACCTCAAACACTCATGTTAAATCCTGGTAGTTTGGTAAGCCACAAATACCATTATGGTGTCCCATTGTTATCTCAAGTTCATCTTAATGCAGGGGCTTCTGGCGTGAGTGCATTCGATATTTTTGCTGCTGATGGTATTGATATTAATACTAAAATAGAACAGCAAATTTTTGAATTAAGCGACCGTGATTTTTTCACTGCCACGCAACAATTAGAACTATTAAGCCTTGGTTGGAGAACCAAAAATGATAGTTACTTGTCAGTAGGAATTTATCAAGAATTAGATTTTATAGCTTATTTCCCAAAGGATTTTGCAATTTTAGCTTGGGAAGGAAATAGAGATTATATAGGCTATCCTTTTAATTTTGATGACATTAGTTTTCGCAGTGACTTATTGACTGTATACCACGCAGGCATAAATAAACAAGTTATGGAAAAATTAACGGTTGGTGTACGACTAAAATTATATTCCTCGATTCTTAATGTTACAAGTACTAATAATTCAGGAACATTCACTACGACACAAACTGAAGGAACCCCAAATATTTATGAGCATACTGTTTCAGATCTTAATGTAGCTATAAACACATCAGGATATGCACAATTGCGTGATGCCGATGGTGTGGGAGGTGTTGGTAAAAGGGTGTTAGGAGGTGCTTTTTTTGGAGGAAACGTTGGGGTAGGAGTTGATTTAGGAGCTACTTACGAATTTAACCAGCAACTTACCGCAACGGTTTCAGCACTTGATCTTGGTGCTGTTTTTCATGCTAAAAATACCGAAACGTATCGGGCTAGTGGTGATTATACACTGGATGGGATTGAATTACTCTTCCCAGAGGTTGAAAATGGAGAGGCTACATTTCCTTATTATGACGATCTTGAAGATGAGGTAGCGAGGGAAATTCCTTTTGATACTTTATACGGAGCTTATACACAATGGCGTCCAGCAAAAATTAACGCTGGATTGCATTATGATTTTGGGCAAAGAGTTGGCTCAAAAAACGAATGTGATTGTTTGTCCAGCGGTAAGAGGTCTTTAGCTCAATCTCAAGTAGGGGCTCAATATTATGCTATTTTTAGACCTAAAGGGCTTCAAATGGCAGGCACCATATACTATAGGAGGTATTTTCGAAATTGGCTTTCGGCTAAAACCACATATACTGTAGATTCTTATTCGGCCACAAACATAGGTTTAGGGATTTCTGCAAATATGGGCAATGTAAATTTCTTTATTGCTGCAGATAATCTCCTATATTATACAAATCTTGCAAAAGCAAAAGGTGTATCTTTACAGCTAGGATTTACAATACTAGCAGACGAAAAATGAAACATAAGTTATTCTATTTTATTTTGGTGATAATGCTACAATCAGTGGTATTTGGGCAGACGGCTTTGGATAAATATAGCTACGTGGTAGTTCCAGAAGATTACACTTTTTTAACAGAGAAAGATAAATTTCAATTGAATTCTTTAACGAAATATCTTTTTGAAAAAAATGGATTCAACGCATACTATCAAAATGAACTTCCAGACGTTCGTAACTGCGATGGTTTAAGGTCTGATGTTGAGTTTAAAAGTGGTTTTACCTTCACAAGAATGGTGATAGTACTTAAAGATTGTAAAGGAGAAGAAGTGTACCGCTCTGAGGAAGGAAGGAGTAAGTTTAAAGAATTTAGAAAAGCATATCAAGATGCACTAAGAAAGGCTTTTGCTAGTATAGAGGATTTAAAAGTACAACAGTCAGCTATAGAAGTGAGGCCAACACCTGAAGCTATTGATAAAATGAAAGGTTCTCCAACAGAGGACGCTGATGGCTGGAAAATTAAAAAAAATCTAAATACTGAAGCCTCTAGTCTATTGGCTGAGAATTATAGTCCACAATCGAAATATAGTAACTACGAATATAGGGGCTTGTCATATTTGTTGAAAAAAACAGAAGTAGGGTACACTCTTTTATCAGAGAATGATGATGATTTTACTACCATAGGCGAAATTAGACTGGAAAACGAAAAATATATTTTTACTTCAAAATCTGATGCTACAAAGGCAACTTTTACTTCAGATAAGAATTTAGTGATAGGGTCTGGGGAACTACTTAAAATCTATACTTTCAAGAATTAGTAATCATACCTATCCTTCCAGAGTTTCTTTAAATAATTTCTCAAGTGGTTTTCTTTTGGATTGTCTCCAGGGGTATAAAAAACGGTTCCTTTTATTTCTTCTGGTAAAAATTCATGAGGGACAAAGTTGTTCTCATAATCGTGGGCATATTCATAGTTTTTGCCATACCCTAGCTCTTTCATTAATTTTGTAGGTGCATTTCTAATAGAAAGCGGTACCGAAAGATCACCTGTTTGTTTTACTAATTGTTGCGCGGTATTAATAGCTTTGTAGCTGGCATTACTTTTTGCCGAAGTTGCTAGGTAAATTACACATTGGCTTAAGATGATTCTTGCTTCCGGATATCCAATTGAAGTAACGGCCTGGAAAGTGCTCGTTGCTAATAATAAAGCATTAGGGTTGGCATTGCCAATATCTTCTGATGCTAAGATTAAAAGTCGGCGTGCTATAAACTTTACATCTTCACCACCTTCGATCATTCGTGCGAGCCAATATACAGCCGCATTTGGGTCGCTGCCGCGAATAGATTTTATAAATGCTGAAATAATATCATAATGTTGTTCACCAGTTTTATCGTAAAGAACAGTGTTCTTTTGTACTTTATTTAAAACCATGGCATTAGTTACTGTTACAGTTGTTCGTTCATTAGAAGTGTTTTTTTGCACATCTGAAAGCACAACAAGCTCTAGCATATTCAATAATTTTCTTGCATCACCGCCAGAAAGTCTTATCAAGGCTTCGTCTTCTTTGATATTGATGTTATATTGCTTTAGTATGGCATCTTTCTCAATAGCACGTATTAATAAATCTCCAAGGTCTTTTCTAGTAAAAGATTTCAAAATATAGACCTGACAGCGGGATAAAAGGGCAGGAATTACTTCGAAACTAGGATTCTCAGTAGTTGCACCTATAAGGGTTACAAGGCCTTTTTCTACCGCGCCTAATAAAGAATCTTGCTGTGATTTACTAAATCTATGAATCTCATCAATAAATAAAATGGGGTTTTTAGAAGTAAATAGGGTGTCTGCTTGCTTTGCTTTTTCAATAACTGCTCTTATTGCGGCAACACCACTGTCTATAGCGCTTAATTGATAAAATGGCCGCTCAGATTGAGAGGCTATTATCGTCGCTAGAGTAGTTTTTCCAGTACCTGGTGGTCCCCAAAAAATCATGGAAGAAAAAACACCGCTTTTTATCTGCTGCGTAAGTGCGCCATTATTACCTATTAAATGCTGCTGGCTTAGGTAGTCTTCTAATGTTAAGGGACGTATGCGCTCTGCTAAGGGAGTACTCATTGATTTAAAATAGTTTTATCTTTAAACAAACTGCCAATTTATCATTTTATAAAAATAGGTTTGTTTTTTGATACTTGAGTGCTATGACTAGCTCAAAAAAATTATATTTTTCGGAGGATGTTTTATTATATCCACTTTTGTTTGTCTTTATCCTTTGGGTTGTTTTCTGGATTGAAATTCGTTTTAATTTAGATTTTAATGTATATGGTATTCGACCGGAAAGGATAGTAGGCCTTCGAGGTATATTCTTTTCTCCATTTATCCACGGAAATCTTCAGCATCTATTTAACAATTCAATCCCTTTATTTGTATTGAGTGCAGGGCTTTTTTATTTTTATCGATCCATAAGATGGAAGATTCTTATTTTGGGCATCATCGCCGTGGGTCTTATAACTTGGTTGATAGGCAGGCCTTCAAATCATATAGGAGCGAGTGGTATTATATACTTATTAGCTTCGTTCCTTTTTTTTAAGGGTTTGTTTTCTAAACAATACCAACTTGTAGCCTTATCTTTTGCTGTTGTTTTTATATATGGAAGTCTGTTATGGTATGTTTTTCCTATAAATCCTTCTATTTCTTGGGAAGGACATTTAGCTGGTTTCACGGTAGGAGTGGTCTTTGCGCTCATATTTAAGAACAAAGATGTGGTCTCTAAAAAATATGAATGGGAACAAGAGGATTATGATCCAGCAAAAGATCCGTTTATGATGCAGTTTGATGAAAATGGTAACTTCATAGAAAGTCCCAAAGAGGAAATAAATAAAGTTACCCCAGGTAAAGAGCAACTAAGTACGACATTACTAGAAGAAGGCACCATTCATTATAGATATAAACCGAAGGGTGATATTGATTTAGATTAATCGTTGTCTTATTACTTCATATAAAAATGCACCACAAGCGACCGATACGTTTAATGAATTAATTTTCCCTAATAGCGGTAGAGATGCTTTATCGTCAACAATATTTAAAACCGATTTGGAAACTCCTGTTCCTTCTGAACCCATTATTATGGCGGTAGATTGCTTAAAATTTATATCGTATATAGTTTGTTCTGTTTTTTCGGTTGCAGCAACAGTTTTGATTCCACTTGCTTGTAGGTAATAGATTGCATCTTTGATATGATCTACTTTACAAATGGGAATGTTAAATATTGCTCCTGCTGATGTTTTAACGGTATCACCACTAATGGGTGCGCCTCCTTTTTTCTGAATGATTACCGCACTCACGCCAGTACATTCTGCAGTTCTTAGGATGGCTCCAAAGTTTCTAACATCACTAATTTGATCAAGAACAAGAAATAGAGGTGTTTTATCGTTTGATAGAGCTGATTCCACAATATCCTCAAGAGAGACAAAACTAATAGGGGATATGATAGCTACAATACCTTGATGATTACTGCGACAAAGTTTGTCGAGTTTCTCAATTGGGACATAGTTTATGGTCGTATTTGTATCCTCTAAGTCCTTTACAATGTGCTCTAATTTAGGGTTGCTAGCTCCTTTTTGAAGATATACTTTATCAATAGTGTTTTTTGCCTTGATAGCCTCAGCTACAGGGTAGATACCAAATACTAATGTTTCTTTATTCATAGTGTAAAAATAAGAAACCATCCACACTAGTGGATGGTTTGCTTACATTTTATATAAAAATAATTTTATTCTTCGGCATCGTCAAAAGTAACTTCATAGTTAAGTGCAGACAATAGTCCAGGTGCATCTAATAATACACCGTCTGTAAGACCCCCATTATATGTTCCAGGAACATAATCTGGATCCTCTGGATCACTTGGAAATTCACCGCCCGGTCTTGAGATATCATAAACACGTCCATCAGTAGTTGTTACAGTACCTAAAAACTCGAAGCTATCTCCTTCTTCAAAAGTAGAAATGGGTACCTCAAATAAGCTAGCCATATCTGCCCCAGTAAAACTTACATCAAAAGGGAATGTTGTAGTAGATTTAAATACTAGTGTGTCAGCAGGTGCGCCTGTGAAATCTCCTATTACAGTGAGTGCAAAATTAGCTGCATTTTGATTAGGGTCTTCTACGGTTGCAACAAAGTTAGCACTAGTCGCTTCCGCTCCAGCATCAAATTCAGGCAAGCTCACAAATTTAATGAAACCACCATTTCCTAAAGCAGGAATACGGAATTTATCTTCGTCTTCGCAACTTGTAAATGTAAAAGCAGTAATAGCCGCAACAAATGCAAGAGAAAGTATTTTATTTATATTTTTCATAATGTGATGTTTTTAAAATATGATTATTAGTCAAGATCTGCAGGATTAGTATCCCAAAATACACGATCAGTATTACTGTTTTGAGTTATATTTGGATTTGCCGTTATTTCATCCGTAGGAAATCTGAAAGACCTTGGGAAGGTAGCTGCAGGGAAAATAGGTGCTTGTAAATTTGGAAGTGCAGTTCTCTTATAAAGATTATAAGGTTCAACACCATTACCAAATGACGCTAAGAACCACTCTCTAGCAACAATCGCTAATTTATCTGCCGATCCTGCTGCACTGTATTCAGTAGTAACTCTTGTAACATAAGCCTCTATATCTGATGAAGTAGCAGCAAAATCAGTACCATCTAAAGATGTTTCAGCATCGCCAAAAGTAGTTACTTTAGTCATACTTAAGCGAATACCTTGCTCTAATAAACCAGCAGCATCTCCGCCAGTATTTATGGTTAAAGCAGCTTCTGCTAATGCAAAATGCGTAAAAGATGAAGTGTAAATTGGGAATATCCCAGCACCGTCTAAAGTATTTGTAACATCTCTAGCTCTAACAAATTCATCTCTATCAAAAGCGCCTCCAGCTGGATAAACACCATACGTTGTTCTTCTAGCACCATCATTAGGAATACCTTCGTCATCTGCATGATCTCTTCCCCAGTACCCATTACCTACGTAGCAATAATCATAAGCTGGATTATCAGTACAAGGTAAGTTTGAACCTGACGGTTCACCAACTCTTTGACGATATACATAATATCTTAATCGAGGATCTGCAATGCCAGTTTCTTCAAAAGGAGCATCTCCATTACCAGCATTTAAAAAATCGTAATATTGATTGCTCATATATGTACCAGCAGCGGCTAAATAATTATTTACATAAAATGGATGTCTCGATTCTGGAGCTACTGCAAAAGTTCCATAATTATATTGAAAATCTTCTTCAAGAGTATCTATAATATTTTCACCTGCTAAAGAAGCAATCCCTGCAGCATTTCCAGTGTTAAGATATGCTCTTAACTTTAAAGTATTGGCTAGGGCAATCCAATTGTCTTTTGAAAATTCATTATCAAAGTAAAGCTCAAATAGAGGTTGTACGTTGGTTTCCTGATTTAATAAAGCAATTGCAGAATCTATCAAATCAATTTGCGCAGCATATATAACAGCACCATCATCGGTCATTGGGGTAGGAAATTCTGATCCATTAGTAGCTTGTGAAAATGGAACATCACCCAAGTAATCTACTAACGTCATATACGTATATGCTTCTAGAATCCTAGCAACACCAACGTGATAAGGAATTCCAACAGGATCATTTTCATTAATTTGCTCTAATAAGTCCACATCGACAAACATACCATAAGCAGCAGGCCACTCAAAAGCGAATGTGTTTTCATCAACAGCTTGGTTATAAGTTCCAAACATATTTGTCATTCTTGTAATTGCCATAGAAGGACCACTAAGTCCATTCATTATCTCCGAGAATGTTAACTCAACATTGTTTAAAATAAAGTTTGGATCTGCAGACTCTATGTTAATGTTATTGGGGTCTTCTAATAAATCCAGTTCTGTTACTTCACAATTAGTGAAAAAAACAAACATTACTGAAAGTAGTGATATTTTAAAAATATTTTTCATAATACTAGTTTTAATTTTTATGGTGTATATGAGTATAACAAGGTGGAATTAAAATTACCACCTTGTTATTACACTTTTTTTAGAATGTTGCTTTTACGCTAAATGAGTAACGTCTAGTTGTTGGTCCTGTTTGAAATTCAAGTCCTTGACCATTACCAGTACCAGTACTTAATGCTTCTGGATCAATGTTAAATGCGGCAGGAATATTAAATGCTCTTACATAAAGGTTTTGACCTGAAAGAGAAAATGATACGTTTCCAAACGGGGTTCTATCTAACATTTTTTCAGATAAGGCGTAGGTAAAAGATGCTTCTCTTAAACGTAAGTGAGAAGCGTCGTATATTCCTTGTCCCGTTGGGTCAACTATATTGATAAAGTAAACATCATTTGCGCCAATTTGAATGTTATTCTCAATAAAATCACCATTACCATCCAATAATGCTTGTCCTGTATTTGGATTCGCTAAAATCCCAGGAATAACATAAGAACCTTCACGGTTGTCAACATTCACGGTGGTTACACCACGGCGAAAATATTGAGACGCAGTTTGAGAATAAATATCTCCACCGTGTGTGTATTCAACTTGGGCAGAAAATGAAACCTGCTTATACGTTAACGTGTGAATTGTCGCTATGTTCCAATCTGGATTTGGATCTCCAACGGTTTCAATAGGTAAAGCTAAATCTGCTTCACTATTAATTATTTTACCATTGGTTGGGTTGATAAGTAATGTCCCTCCTACACCAATTCCAAAAGGATTTTCAGTACTAACATTTGCTGGATCAAATCTTGCAGCATAACCACCTTTTATTACCCCTAAAGCTTCTCCTTCAGATGCAAAGTTTCCTAAGTTTGAGAAACCTGCAAATGCAAAGGCTTCTACAGCTCCAAGGTCATTTACTTGGTTTTCAAACGCTGTAAAGTTATTTCTTACATCCCAAGTAAAGTTTTCACTCTTTAATAAAGTAAAGTTTAAACCAATTTCTACACCTTGTATCTGGCTCTCTGCGATATTATCCTGAATAAAAGTAAAACCAGTAGATGGCGCTAAAGGACGACGAACGATTTGATCTTCAATAATACGTCTGTACACCGTTGCATCTAAAGTTATACGTCTATTAAACATTTCTGCTTCTAAACCAAGTTCAAATTCTCTTTGAAGTTCTGGTTGCAAGTCAAGATTAGGTTGTGTTGCTGGTAATGAATTTGTAGTAACATTCCCTACTGGGTTAATCACATTAGCAGGGTCCGTAGAAAGGACTGCTCTTGTTTGATACGGTATTGGAAATCTTGCAGAGGTACCAAAACCTGCTCTTAATTTTAAGAAACCAAGTCCTTCTGCGCTACCTATACCATCAATTGAAGTAGGAACAAATGCGAGCGATACTCCTGGGTAGAATAATGATCTATTCTCTTGTTCTAAAGTAGAAGCCCAATCGTTACGACCAGAAACTGTTAAGAACATAAAACCATCATAATCAAAAGCAAATTCACCATATGCTCCCATTATATTGCGTTCTGATCGACGGTTTAATTGGCCTGCTACTGGATCTTGATTAGTTGTTGTTAAGAAGTTGTTGTGGTTAAAGAAACCAGCAACAATTTGATCTGTACTGGTAATACCAAATTGATCATACGTATCCCGACGTGCATTAAAACCCAATTGAGTCGTCATACTAAATTTGTCAGCAAGCTCAATATTATTGAAGCTAAAGTTTAAGTTATGATCGTAAATAAAATTTGTCCCTTCTGTAGTTCTTAAATATCCTAAATCATAAGGAGTTGTCGTTCCGCCTTTTCCAGCTCGAAATTCTTGAAATTCAGTATATGTATCAAGTCCAAATCTGTAAGATACTGTGATGTCATCAGAAATAG
This sequence comes from Patiriisocius sp. Uisw_017, assembly GCF_047731265.1. GTDB lineage: Bacteria > Bacteroidota > Bacteroidia > Flavobacteriales > Flavobacteriaceae > Patiriisocius. The sequence continues at coordinate 2,116,106 of NZ_CP159835.1, forward strand.
CAAAATTTGCAGCTAATTTACCAAAGAAACGGTTTGTTTTCTGCTCAGTACCAGCGTTTTCTAATAACCAATATGGATTGTCTTGATCGTCTCTATAATAAATGTTTGCTCCTGTATTAGGATCTTCAAAAGGAAGGTTTCCTAAATCTAAGTTTCTTGGAAGAAATAACGTTCGAGTAAAAATAGATAAAGCTGATGCTGCATTGTTTGCTGCAATAGGAGGTGTGTTTACACGAGTATTACTAAAGTTAGCAGTACCATCAAATGAAAATTTATTTGATAATTTAGTAGAACCACCCAAACCAAGGTTGTAACGTGTAAGTCCATTGTTTCTAATAAAACCATCTTCAGTCGTGTAACCAAAGTTTATGTTATATCTAGTGTTACCATTGTCCCCAGGGGATCCAGCAACATTAACAGACATTCCTTGACCTAAACCAGTTCTAAAGAAATCTTCAACGTTATTAGGTGCTGCTTGATAAGGAATATCTAAATCATCAAATTGAGGGAAGATATCTCCTAAATTAGCATACGGGTGAGCAATCATTTGATTGGAGTCAAAACGACCCCCCCAGTTTCCTACAAATCCAGGATTAGGGTTGTTGTCTGAACCTTGACCGTAGTCATTTTGATAATCTGCTAAGTTGTTAATTTGAGTAGTATATACTGTGCTTGAAACAGAAACTTCAAATTTCTTATTCAAGTCTTTACTACTACCATTCTTAGTGGTAATAATAACAACTCCGTTTCTACCTTGCTGACCATATAGTACAGCTGCACTTAAACCTTTAAGTACTTCTACACTTTCAACGTTATTAGGGTCTAAATCTAGGAAACGACTACTGGTTACTGTATTACCTCCTGCAAATCCACCTTGTTGGTTTGAACCACCATCAAAAGGAACACCATCTACAATAAATAATGGTTGGTTGTCACCGTTAATAGAACTCTTACCACGAATGATAAAATTTGTTCCAGAACCGGTAGCTCCACTGTTTCCAACAATTTGTACACCAGCAACTTTTCCGTTTAGTGATCTTACCACGTCACTCTCTGGTTTATTTTCAATTGCTTCTGCATCAAGTGTGGTAACAGCATAACCCAAAGATTTTCGAGCTTTCGTTATACCTCCATATCCAGTAACAACAACAGTTTCAAGAGTTTCTCCTTCTTCCATTGTTACATTAAACCTGCTTGAAGAAGCAGTTACCGGTTTGTTTACCTTGTCAAAACCAACGTAACTGTATACAAGCGTTTGTCCTACAGCCGCAGAGATGGAATAATTTCCATCAAAATCTGACTGAGTACCATTTGTTGTACCTTTTACGATAATGTTAACACCAGGTAGGGGTAGTCCTGAATTGTCAGTGACCGTACCGGTAATTGTTTTTTCTTGTGCGAACGTTAGTTGCACTACAAACGCCAATAATAGCGTCAAAATTCCACTAAACTTTGTTTTCATTTTATAATTATTTGAATTAGCCAATGCCAAAAATCACAATAAAATCTTAAATACACAACTAATTCAACTTAAAGTTTTGTTTTTTTTAAGATGTTTTTGTGCGTTTTATGGGCGTTTGTTTAAAATCTAGAGGTTAAGCTCAGGTGTATTTTTGTGTTTGCAAATTTAAAGGCTTGATTGTCAATAATTCCATTGGCAATATTGAATTTTAATAATCCTGCAGCAGTTTGTAGACCTAGGCCAATACCAAAGCTGTATAATTTCTCTTTTTGTTCTAATACCTCATTTTCAAAATACCCTATGTCGATTATTGAATGTATATAAGTTTCGGTGTTTAATAAATATCGATATTCTGTATTTAATATGGAGAATAAGGATGCCTCAATGCTGTTTTCATTGAAGCCTCGAATGCTGTTGATTCCTCCAAATCGATATAATTCGTTGGTAAAAAAACGCTCACTAAATAATATGGAGGTTTCATTTTTCAAATAAACCGAGTTCCTGTTATTCAGGTTGAATATATGTGAAATAGTGTTGGTAAACTTTATCTGGTTGTCTTTTATGTCAGAAGTTGTTCTATTCCCGAACTCGGCTTCCAAATTGATTTGAGACTTTATTGGGAACAAAAGGCTCCTTTGAAGGTCTTGATAGCCAATCCCTCCAGTTATAAAGGAAGATTCAAAATCTGGTATGGTTGTCGTTAGGGTTTGATTGTCTAAAAGATTGCTTGAGGAGTTTGCTTTGTAGCCAAGATATGTGGTCGTTGATGGTTTTAACTGGTAGGTGCTTTTTATATGTTGCTCAGAGGAAGAAAAAGTGCTGTCTCTTCTAAAAATTTTTAATTCTAAAGCTACCCCAAACGGAGTTCCTCCTATATAAGGTAAAACGGTTTTGACTCTAAAGTTACGCTGGTCATCCCCATCTGCCTTATAGTTGAGGATTAATTTTTCTCCAAAGTTAAGATTGTTATTGAGTTCTAGATTGAGGTATCCATTAAATTCAAGGTTGTTGGTTTCTTCATTGGTGGCAAATCCTAGAATCCCGTCAAATGTATTAAAGTTTCTTTTTTGAAGATATAGGTATACTATGGTAGCGTTTTTTCTAAAAAGGACTTCAGGGGGCCTTGTGGTAATAGCAAACCCTAGGCTATTGATAGCATCGCTTTGGTTTAAAACAAGTTCCTTTTCAAAGGTTTCTCCTTTTTTGATTCCCGCATAATATTTTATAAACGATTTTGGGAATTGTTCATACCCTTTGATGGTGATGCTGTCAATGATTCTTTTCTTTCCTGATGTAGTGGATAGTTGCGCGCTAAGTTTGGAGCCATCTATATTGAATTTTATTAATTTAAGTTTTGCAAACGGATCGCCCTGTTTTGTTTGGAGTGCATTTAATTGCTGTAGTATTTTTTCCGTTCGGGAAAATGGTATTTCAAAATAAGTGTCTTGAGTGTTTGTAATCACCTTTTCTATTTGACTTTTTGAGATCTCACTATCCGAATAATAGATCTTGATTGTTGAAACTTGTTCCCCTAAGAAATACACGCTTTTATAAAGTGAAGCATTTTCTTTTTTTACTGAAATTAATCTGCTAGAAAGGTAACCTAGCTTCTGAAGTTTATAGGAAAGGGTTTTTGATTCTCTCTCAATAGAAAGATAATTTTCGTGCGTTTTGTTGAATTGAATCGAGTCTAAAAGGGATGCAGAAATTTCTTTTTCGGCAGAAATTTCTAACAATAATTCTTGTGCATTCAATAATTGAAAAAAACAAGCAAATATATGAAGGGATAAGAATATGTAATAAATTTGTTTCAATCTTTTATTTACAATAACATGTAAACCTAACGATAGAAATTCAGTTTTACTATAGGAACCACACATAAAATCTTAATAGGTTTATTAATTAGTTCTAAATTAAAAGCAGAGCTTTCTTCGTGACGTATCAAGCAATCTTTAGGGGCGAAAAAGTTTTTTATAAAAAATAAATAAAATTAATTTAGCTTCTCTTGTTAAATCGATTATTTGTTATATTTTTGCACGCCTTAATAAAAGGGAAAGATTAGTAACAATTAAGTTTAACAAGGATTTTTATGCCAACTATTTCACAATTAGTACGAAAAGGAAGGACCAAAATAACCAAGAAGTCGAAATCGGCTGCCTTGGATTCGTGCCCGCAACGTCGCGGAGTGTGTACGCGTGTATATACCACAACTCCTAAAAAACCAAACTCTGCAATGCGTAAAGTAGCGCGTGTACGTTTGACAAATGGAAAAGAGGTTAACGCATACATCGGAGGCGAGGGACACAATCTACAAGAGCACTCGATAGTATTGGTTAGAGGTGGAAGGGTGAAGGATTTGCCAGGAGTTAGATATCATATTGTTCGTGGAGCTTTAGACACCGCAGGTGTTGACGGAAGAACACAACGTAGATCTAAGTACGGTGCAAAACGCCCTAAGAAGTAGAGAAGGATTTGTCAACTCTTCTTGGAAAGATGCTATTTATGGTGTTTCTACAATTAAGTGTTTGTAAGTGTAACTCTAAGTAAAATTGATAAAGACATGATTCGTTATGTCGCAAATTAACAACAACAGAAATGAGAAAAAGAGCAGCTAAAAAAAGACCGCTTTTGCCAGATCCTAGGTTTAATGACCAGTTGGTAACACGTTTTGTGAATAACATGATGTGGGATGGAAAGAAGTCGGTGGCTTTTAAAGTTTTCTATGATGCAATTGATATTGTAGAGGAGAAAAAAACAGACGAAGAAAAAACGGGCCTTGAGGTTTGGAAAGATGCATTGTCTAATGTAATGCCTCACGTCGAGGTGCGCAGTCGTAGAGTAGGTGGGGCAACCTTCCAAATACCTATGCAAATTCGTGCAGATCGCAAAATATCTACTGCGATGAAGTGGTTGATAGGATACGCAAGAAAGCGTAATGAAAAGTCAATGGCACAAAAATTAGCCTCGGAGGTTTTAGCAGCAGCTAAAGAAGAAGGCGCCGCGGTTAAAAAGAAAACCGATACGCACAAAATGGCTGAAGCAAACAAAGCATTCTCACATTTCAGATTCTAAAAAATGGCAAGAGATTTAAGATATACAAGGAATATAGGAATTGCTGCTCATATTGATGCGGGGAAAACCACAACAACGGAGCGTGTTCTATATTATACAGGAGTTTCACACAAAATTGGGGAGGTACACGATGGTGCTGCAACGATGGACTGGATGGAGCAAGAGCAGGAAAGAGGAATCACTATTACATCTGCTGCGACTACTTGTACCTGGGTTTTTCCAAAGGAAAATGCAGAGCCAACAGCAGATGCAAAAGATTATCACTTTAATATAATTGACACCCCTGGCCACGTAGATTTTACGGTAGAGGTAAATAGATCTTTACGGGTATTAGATGGTTTGGTGTTCTTATTTAGTGCAGTAGATGGTGTTGAGCCGCAATCTGAAACTAACTGGAGATTGGCAGATAATTATAAAGTTCCTAGAATTGGTTTCGTTAATAAAATGGACCGTCAAGGATCTGATTTTTTAGGAGTTTGTCAACAGGTAAAGGATATGTTGAAATCTAATGCGGTGCCAATTGTTTTAAACATTGGTGACGAGGAAGATTTTAAAGGTATTATAGATTTAATTAAAAACCGCGCAATTGTATGGCATGATGATACCCAAGGGGCAACTTTTGATGTAATCGCGATTCCAGAAGAATTGAAAGCGGAAGCAAAAAAATACCGTGGCCTTCTTATAGAAGAGGTTGCTGCGTATGACGAAAATTTGCTTGAAAAATATATGGAAGATGAAGACTCTATTACAGAGGACGAGGTGCATGCTGCACTTAGGGCTGCTGTGATGGATATGGCCATCATTCCTATGATATGTGGTTCTGCTTTTAAAAATAAAGGAGTACAGTTTCTATTAGATGCGGTATGTCGTTACTTGCCTTCTCCAATGGATAAGGATGGGATCAAAGGAATTAATCCAGATACTGACAAAGAAGAAATTAGAAAGCCAAGTGTAGACGAGCCTTTCGCGGCTTTAGCTTTTAAAATTGCTACTGATCCTTTTGTGGGGCGTTTGGCATTCTTCAGAGCTTATTCTGGACGTTTAGATGCGGGTTCTTATGTTTTAAACAATCGTTCTGGTAAAAAAGAGCGTATTTCTCGTATTTATCAAATGCACGCTAACAAGCAAAATGCAATTGATTTTATCGAGGCTGGAGACATTGGAGCGGCAGTTGGATTTAAGTCTATAAAAACAGGAGATACTTTGTCAGACCAAGACCATCCTATTGTTTTAGAATCAATGGACTTCCCTGATCCAGTTATTGGTATTGCGGTGGAGCCTAAAACGAAGGCGGATGTGGATAAATTAGGTATTGGTTTGGCTAAATTAGCGGAAGAAGATCCTACATTTACAGTTCGTTCAGACGAGGCCTCAGGACAGACTATCATATCTGGAATGGGTGAATTGCATTTGGATGTAATTGTGGATCGTTTAAGAAGAGAATTTAAGGTAGAGGTTAACCAAGGTCAGCCACAGGTTGAATATAAAGAAGCTATTACAAGAGCTGCAGATCACAGAGAGGTTTACAAAAAGCAATCTGGTGGTCGTGGTAAATTTGCTGATATCGTATTTACAATAGAGCCGGCAGATGAAGGTGAAGTAGGGCTTCAATTTAAATCTGTGATTAAAGGTGGTAATGTACCTAAAGAATTTATCCCGTCTATTGAAAAAGGATTTAAAATGGCTATGGTAAATGGTCCATTGGCAGGATATGAAGTTGATTCTATGAAAGTAACATTAAGAGACGGGTCTTACCACGATGTGGATTCAGATCAATTATCTTTCGAATTAGCTGCTAAACTTGGATTTAAAAATTCAGCCAAAGCTGCTAAAGCTGTTATAATGGAACCTATTATGAAACTTGAGGTAATCACTCCTGAAGAAAATATGGGAGATATCGTAGGAGATCTTAACAGAAGAAGAGGTCAAATGACGAGTATGGGAGACCGTGCTGGTGCAAAGACTGTAAAAGCAACAGTGCCGTTGTCTGAAATGTTTGGATATGTTACCACATTAAGAACATTATCATCAGGTCGTGCAACATCAACAATGGAATTTTCACACTATGCAGAAACACCTTCTAATATTTCGGAAGTAGTAGTCGCTGCAGCAAGAGGAACTAACGTATAATATTTCAGCAATGAGTCAAAAAATAAGAATTAAATTAAAATCGTACGATCATAATTTAGTAGACAAATCTGCTGAAAAAATCGTGAAGACTGTAAAGTCAACGGGGGCTGTTGTAACTGGGCCAATCCCATTACCAACACATAAGAAGATCTTTACCGTATTGCGTTCACCGCACGTAAATAAGAAGAGTAGAGAGCAATTTCAATTATCATCTTACAAGAGATTATTGGATATTTATAGTTCTTCTTCAAAAACAATTGATGCGCTAATGAAGTTAGAGCTCCCAAGTGGTGTTGAAGTAGAGATTAAAGTATAATTTAGGTCTGAATTTGGAATTCTGAATTCAGATTTAAAAAGAAACATGTCCTTGACGATGGTTAGGGAAAAACGGTAAACAAAGTAACATTCGGGATCGAATTTATTTTGATCCCGTTTTGTGTGAACAAAAATAAGCGAAGGATAGGTGCCGAAACTGATTTCTGCATTTCGAATTCATAATTCTAAATTTAATAAATATGTCTGGGTTAATTGGAAGAAAGATAGGGATGACCAGCATCTTTGACGAGAACGGTAAAAATTTACCGTGTACCGTTATTGAGTGTGGCCCCTGTGTTGTTACCCAAGTCAGAACTGAGGAAGTAGACGGCTATGCCGCGCTTCAACTTGGTTTCGATGACAAAAAGGCTGTAAATAAGGCTGCTCAAGGGCACGCAAAAAAAGCAGGTACTGTCGCGAAACGTAAAGTTGCTGAATTCAAAGGTTTTGATTCGGAGTACAAATTAGGTGATACAATTACTGTGGGCCATTTTGCCGAAGGAGAATTTGTCGATGTGGCAGCTACTTCAAAAGGTAAGGGTTTTCAGGGTGTTGTAAAACGTCACGGTTTTGCGGGTGTAGGTCAAGCTACCCACGGTCAACATAATCGTTTAAGAGCGCCAGGTTCTATTGGTGCAGCGTCTTATCCTGCGAGAGTATTCAAGGGAATGAAGATGGCTGGTCAAATGGGGAACGAAAAGGTGAAAGTTCAAAATTTAAGAGTTTTAAAGGTAGTTGCTGAAAAGAATCTACTGGTAGTGAAAGGATGTGTTCCTGGACATAAAAACGCTTATGTAACGATTCAGAAATAATGAAGGTAGCTGTAATAGACATAAACGGAAAAGACACAGGTAGGAAGGTTGAGCTTTCTAAGGATGTGTTTGGTATCGAACCTAATAATCATGCTGTATATCTTGATGTAAAGCAATACTTGGCAAATCAACGTCAGGGAACGCATAAGTCAAAAGAACGTGCAGAGATTTCGGGATCTACTAGAAAGATAAAGAAACAAAAAGGAACAGGTACTGCCCGTGCGGGAAGTATTAAGTCTGGTGTATTTAGAGGTGGTGGTAGAATGTTTGGTCCAAGACCAAGAAATTACTCCTTTAAATTGAATAAGAACTTAAAGCGTTTAGCTCGTAAATCTGCCCTTACAATGAAGGCAAATGATAAGGCCATCGTTGTAATTGAAGACTTAAATTTTGATACTGCTAAGACGAAGAATTTTACCTCCGTTTTAAAGACTTTGGGTCTTGAAAACAAAAAATCTTTGTTCGTGTTGGGTGAATCAAATAATAATGTATATTTGTCTTCTCGAAATTTAAAAGGTACAGAAGTGATAAGCAATTCATCCTTAAGTACTTATAAGATTTTAAATGCAAATAGTGTAGTGCTATTTGAAGGTTCTTTGGAAGGAATTGTGTCAAACTTAAGTAAATAGAAACAAGATGAGTATCTTAATTAAACCTATAATTACGGAAAAAGCCACGGCTGACGCGGAACTAAGAAACCGCTTTGCGTTTGTAGTGAGCCCAAAGGCGAACAAGGTAGAAATCAAAAAAGCGGTGGAAGCCACTTATGACGTTTCTGTTATTAAAGTTCGAACAATAAATGTCCGCCCTGAAAGAAGTACACGTTACACAAAAACGGGTATTCAAACTGGTAAAACAAATGCTGTTAAAAAAGCAATTGTACAGGTGGCGGAAGGTGATACAATAGATTTTTACAATAACATTCAGGGCTAATCCTTGGATTTAAAAAGACAAAAATGTCAGTAAGAAAATTAAAACCTATCACTCCAGGTCAGCGTTTTAGAGTTGTAAATGGTTTTGACGCCATAACAACTGATAAGCCGGAGAAAAGTTTATTAGCTCCGAACAAGAGGTCTGGTGGTAGAAACAACAGTGGTAAAATGACTATGCGCTACATTGGTGGTGGTCATAAGAAAAAATATAGAATTATCGACTTTAAGCGTGACAGAGCGGGTGTTCCTGCGACAGTAGCGTCGATAGAATATGATCCAAACCGCACGGCATTTATTGCATTGCTTAATTACCAAGATGGTGAAAAGCGTTATGTAATTGCTCAAAATGGTCTTCAAGTAGGTCAAAATATCGTTTCCGGGGAGTCTACGGCTCCTGAAATTGGAAACGCGATGACCTTGGGAAATATTCCTTTAGGTACAATTATTTCTTGTATAGAATTGCGTCCAGGTCAAGGAGGTGTTCTAGCTCGTAGTGCTGGTGCATTTGCACAATTAATGGCACGTGATGGGAAGTTTGCTACGGTAAAATTACCTTCAGGAGAAACGCGTTTAATCTTGATAACTTGTATGGCAACAATAGGTGCTGTATCCAATAGTGATCACCAATTACTTGTTTCAGGAAAGGCTGGTAGATCAAGATGGTTAGGTAAAAGACCGCGTACAAGACCAGTGGTGATGAATCCTGTTGATCACCCAATGGGTGGTGGTGAAGGGAAGTCCTCTGGTGGGCACCCAAGATCAAGAAACGGTATTCCTGCTAAAGGATTTAGAACCCGTTCTAAAACAAAGCAGAGTAACAAGTATATAATCGAACGTAGAAAGAAATAAGCTATGGCAAGATCATTAAAAAAAGGACCGTACGTTCATTATAAATTGGACAAGAAAGTTGAGCAAAATGTAGCTTCAAATAAGAAGACTGTGATTAAAACGTGGTCTAGAGCCTCTATGATCACGCCAGATTTTGTTGGACAGACGATTGCAGTACATAATGGGAGACAATTTGTTCCTGTATACGTAACTGAGAATATGGTAGGACATAAACTAGGAGAATTTTCACCTACAAGATCATTCCGTGGTCACGCAGGTGCCAAAAATAAAGGTAAAAAATAAAAGGCCATGGGAGTTCGTAAAAGAGAAAGAGCAGAAGCAATCAAGGAAGCAAAAAAAACACAATATTTTGCCAAGTTGAATAATTGCCCTACATCACCGAGGAAAATGCGTTTAATGGCGGATTTGATTCGTGGTGAGAAAGTAGAAAAAGCACTTAATATTTTGAAGTTTAGCGCAAAAGAGTCTTCACGACGTTTAGAGAAATTGTTATTGTCAGCAATGGCGAATTGGCAAGCGAAAAATGAAGAAGGTTCAATTGAAGAGGCAGATCTTTTTGTAAAGGAAATCCGTGTAGACGGAGGAACTATGTTGAAAAGACTTCGTCCAGCACCTCAAGGTCGTGCACACAGAATAAGAAAACGTTCAAATCATGTTACAATGATTTTGGCGGCAAACGATAACACACAAAGCTAATATATAAATGGGACAGAAGACAAATCCAATCGGAAATCGCCTAGGTATAATCAGGGGATGGGAATCTAACTGGTACGGTGGTAACGACTACGGCGACAAACTTGCCGAGGACGATAAGATTAGAAAATATATCCACGCTCGTTTAAGTAAGGCTAGTGTGTCTAGGGTAATTATTGAGCGAACGCTTAAACTTGTAACCGTTACTATTACTACTGCTCGTCCGGGTATCATTATCGGGAAAGGTGGTCAGGAAGTAGACAAGTTGAAAGAAGAGCTTAAAAAAATTACTGGTAAAGAAGTACAGATCAATATTCACGAAATCAAAAGACCTGAACTGGATGCAAATTTGGTGGGAGCTAGTATTGCAAGACAAATTGAGAATAGAATCTCATATCGTCGTGCAATAAAAATGGCGATCACTGCTGCAATGAGAATGAATTCAGAGGGTATTAAGGTTCAGATTTCTGGGAGGCTTAATGGTGCTGAAATGGCACGTAGTGAGTCTTACAAAGATGGTCGTATTCCTTTATCAACCTTTAGAGCTGACATTGATTATGCTTTAGTTGAGGCTCATACTACTTATGGTAGATTGGGTATTAAAGTATGGATTATGAAAGGTGAGGTATATGGTAAAAGAGAGCTTTCTCCATTGGTTGGGTTATCTACGGGTAACAAAAAAGGTGGAAAAGGCGGAAATCAAGGACGAGGTGGGAACAACAAGCCACGTCGTAGAAAGTAATTTTTTAAAGAAGACAAAAAATGTTACAACCTAAAAGAACGAAGTTCCGTAAGCAACAGAAAGGACGTATGAAGGGTAATGCTGGACGCGGTAATCAACTTTCTTACGGTACGTTCGGTATAAAATCTTTAGATTCAAATTTCTTGACAGCGCGCCAAATTGAGGCAGCTCGTATTGCAGCAACACGCTTTATGAAAAGAGAAGGGTCTATATGGATAATGATTTTTCCAGATAAGCCTATTACGAAGAAACCGTTAGAGGTTCGTATGGGTAAAGGAAAAGGAGCTGTAGAATATTGGGCAGCTGTAGTAAAACCTGGTAGGGTTTTATTTGAAATATCTGGAGTGCCATTAGAAACAGCAAAAGAAGCATTGCGCCTAGCGGCACAAAAACTTCCAGTAAAAACTAAGTTTGTGGTATCAAGAGATTTTCAAGCTTAAAATTTTTGACAGATGAAACAATCAGAGATAAAAGAAACATCGACGGCAGATTTGCAAGAAAAATTTGCAGAAGCTAGAAAAGTGTATTCAGATTTTAAGATGGCTCACACCATTTCACCGTTAGAAAATCCTATTCAGCTAAGGAATCACAGAAGAACTGTAGCCAGAATATCGACAGAACTAACAAAAAGAAAAGTACAATAAGTACCAAGCTGAAAGATGGAAGAATTAAAGAGAAATCTAAGAAAAGAACGTGTAGGTGTAGTTACTAGTAGCAAAATGGATAAGTCTATTGTGGTTGCAGAAGTAAAAAAAGTAAAACACCCTATGTACGGAAAGTTCGTTTTAAAAACGAAAAAATACGTTGCACACGACGAGACAAATAACTGTAACGAAGGCGATACTGTAAAGATCATGGAGACAAGACCTATGAGTAAAACCAAATGTTGGAGATTAGTAGAAATCATTGAAAGAGCGAAGTAATTATGTTACAACAAGAATCAAGACTAAAAGTCGCAGACAATACCGGTGCTAAGGAAGTACTTACCATTCGTGTGTTAGGAGGAACTAAAAGAAGATATGCTTCTATTGGCGATAAGATTGTGGTATCTGTTAAGGATGCAACTCCTAATGGAACAGTAAAAAAAGGAACGGTTTCAACCGCCGTTGTTGTGCGTGTCAAGAAAGAAGTTAGAAGGCCAGATGGATCTTATATTCGTTTCGATGATAATGCGTGTGTATTGTTAAATCCGCAAGGAGAAATGAGAGGTACACGTGTTTTTGGGCCCGTAGCAAGAGAGCTTCGTGATAAGCAATTTATGAAAATAGTATCATTGGCACCAGAGGTGCTTTAATACGCAAAAGTAAACATGGGAAAGCTTAAACTAAAATCGGGAGATAATGTAGTAGTTACTGCAGGAGACCATAGGGGTTCTGAGGGTAAAATATTACGTATCGTTCGTGAGAAAAACAAAGCAATTGTAGAAGGAGTGAATATGGTAAAGAAACATGAGAAGCCAAGTGCGGCCAACCCTCAAGGTGGAATTACTGAAAAAGAAGCCCTAATGCATATTTCAAACCTATCGATAGTAGATCCAACAACTGGAACTGGTACAAGAGTAGGATATAGAATGGAAGATGGTAAGAAAGTACGATTTTCTAAAAAATCGGATCAAGCAATATAGTTATGGAGTATACACCAAGACTTAAAGATGAATACAAGGGCAGAGTAGTTATTGCTCTGACAGACGAATTTGGTTACAAAAATGTAATGCAGGTTCCTAAACTAGAGAAAATAGTAGTTTCTCGAGGGGTAGGTGCTGCAGTAGCCGATAAAAAACTAATCGATTACTCGGTTGAGGAGATATCTACGATTACTGGCCAAAGAGCGGTTTCTACAATATCTAAAAAGGATGTTGCAACGTTCAAGCTGCGTAAAGGTATGCCTATTGGGGCTATGGTTACGTTAAGAGGTGAGCGTATGTATGAATTTCTTGATAGATTAGTTACTTCATCGTTACCACGTGTTCGTGATTTCAACGGTATCAAAGCAACTGGTTTTGACGGTAGGGGTAACTATTCATTAGGAGTTACTGAGCAGATTATTTTTCCTGAAATCGATATCGATAAAGTTAAGAAAATTGAAGGTATGAATATCACATTTGTGACTTCTGCCGGAACAGATAAAGAAGCAAAATCATTATTAACCGAACTAGGTTTACCTTTTAAAAAGAACTAAGAGATGGCTAAAGAATCAATGAAAGCCCGCGAGGTTAAAAGACAGGCAACGGTAAAGAAGTATGCTGCCAAGCGCAAAGCTTTAAAAGAAGCAGGAGATTGGGAAGGACTTCAGAAATTACCAAAGAATGCATCACCAGTTCGTTTACACAACCGTTGTAAATTAACAGGAAGACCTAAAGGATATATGAGAACTTTCGGTATTTCACGTGTAACATTCCGTGAAATGGCTAACCAAGGTTTGATCCCAGGTGTACGAAAGGCTTCTTGGTAATTACAAGAGTTTAATACAGTTTAATTATAAATGGGGTGAAGGTTCTAAAATAACGAGGAAAACCACATCCGAAACTTAATAGAAATGAATACAGATGTAATCGCAGATTACCTAACGAGAGTTAGAAACGCCGTTAAGGCGGGACATAGAGTTGTTGAAATTCCTTCGTCCAATCTAAAAAAGGAAATCACTAAGATTCTTTTTGATCAAGGATTTGTCCTGAGCTATAAATTTGAAGATGATAAAGGACACCAAGGTGTAATTAAGATCGCTTTAAAATATGATAAGTTAACGAAGGATCCAGTAATCAAGAAAATTCAAAGAATAAGTACACCAGGTTTACGTAAATATGCAAGTTCAGGCGATATGCCGAGAATCCTTAACGGATTAGGGATTGCTATTGTTTCTACTTCAGCAGGAGTAATGACAGGTAGGCAAGCACAATCACAAAATGTGGGTGGTGAAGTTTTATGTTACGTATACTAATCTTTAAAGACTAAAAGAAATGTCAAGAATAGGAAAAAACCCGGTGACAGTTCCTGCGGAAGTAACAGTCGATATTAAAGACAACGTTGTTACAGTTAAAGGAAAATTAGGAGAGCTTAAACAAGAATACTCTGATGTTACCATTAAGATGGAAGACGGCCAAGTGGTTGTTGAAAGAAGTACAGATCATAAAGATCATAGAGCGAAACATGGATTATACAGATCTTTGATTCATAATATGATTGAAGGTGTTACAAAAGGATGGTCCAAGGATTTAGAACTTGTTGGTGTAGGTTACAGAGCAAGCAGTCAAGGTCAAAAACTAGAATTAGCATTAGGATTTTCACACAATATTGTTTTGAATATTGCTCCAGAGGTAAAAGTGGAAACGGTTTCAGAAAAAGGAAAAAATCCAATCATAAAATTAACATCATTTGACAAACAATTAGTTGGTCAGGTAGCTGCGAAGATTCGCGGATTCCGTAGACCAGAACCTTACAAAGGAAAAGGTGTGAAGTTTGTAGGTGAACAATTAAGAAGAAAAGCAGGTAAATCTGCATAAATTATAACGCTATGGCACTATCAAAAGAAGACAGAAGAAATAGATTGCGTTTTAGAATACGTAAGACGATTTCGGGAACTGAACAACGCCCGCGTTTAGCAGTTTTTAGAAGTAATAAAGAAATTTATGCTCAAGTAATTGACGATGTAACTGGTAAAACTATCACGGCAGCATCTTCAAGAGATAAAGATATCGATGTTTCAAAAGCAAGTAAAGTTGAAGCAGCAAAATTAGTAGGGAAATCGATCGCTGAAAAAGCGCAAAAGGCAGGTGTCGAAACCATTTCTTTTGATAGAGGCGGTTACCTATATCACGGAAGAGTTAAATCATTAGCAGAAGGTGCGCGTGAAGGTGGCCTAAAATTCTAAGTATTATGTATCAAGATTATAAAAACGTAGAATTAGTAAAGCCAAGTGGACTCGATTTAAAGGATCGTTTGGTAGGTGTACAACGGGTAACTAAGGTAACAAAAGGTGGTAGAGCTTTCGGTTTTTCTGCAATTGTTGTTGTCGGTGATGAAAACGGTGTTGTAGGACAAGGTTTAGGAAAATCAAAAGATGTAGCTAGTGCAATTGCTAAAGCTATTGAAGATGCTAAGAAAAACCTAGTTCGTATCCCGTTGAACAAAGCAACCTTGCCTCACGAACAAAAAGGTAAGTATGGTGGAGCGCGTGTTAATCTTTTACCTGCAGCTGCTGGTACAGGGGTTATTGCTGGTGGAGCTGTGCGTGCCGTATTAGAGGCAGTTGGAGTTCACGATGTGCTTTCAAAGTCACAAGGTTCATCTAACCCGCATAATGTAGTTAAAGCAACATTTGATGCTTTATTACAAATGAGAAGTGCCCAGACTGTTGCTAAGCAACGTGGTATTTCAATGGAAAAATTGTTTAAAGGATAAACCAGAACTGAAATGGCAAAGATTAAAGTTACAAAGGTGAAAAGTGCAATAAATCGTACTCAGAACCAAAAGAGAACGCTTCAGGCATTAGGTCTTAAGAAAATAGGACAGACTGTAGAGCATGAAAACACGCCAAATATTCTTGGTATGGTAAATAAAGTACAACATTTAGTTTCAATTGAAACTGTTTAAGATAAAAAGCAATGGATTTAAGTAACTTAAAACCTGCAGAAGGTTCAGTCAAAAGACAAGGAAAACGAATAGGTCGTGGACAAGGTTCAGGAAAAGCTGGAACAGCTGGTCGTGGCCATAATGGTGCGAAGTCTCGATCTGGTTATTCTAAGAAATTAGGATTTGAAGGTGGGCAAATGCCATTACAGCGTCGTGTTCCTAAGTTTGGTTTTACTAACATTAATCGTAAGGAATATCAGGGAATCAATCTTGATACGCTACAACAGTTAGTAGACGAAAAAAAGATAAAAGATACAGTTGATTTTGATGTGTTGGTAGGTCTAGGACTTGCTGGTAAAAACGAGATGGTGAAGATTTTAGGAAGAGGTGAGTTAAAAGCAAAATTAAAAGTTTCTGCCCATAAATTTACTGGATCTGCCCAAAAAGCTGTTGAAGCTGTTGGTGGTGAAGTAGTAACATTATAATACCCCAGATAAGGATGAAATTTATTGAGACCTTAAAAAATGTTTGGAATATAGAAGAACTGCGGAACCGTATTTTGGTAACGTTGGGTTTGCTTCTCGTGTATCGTTTCGGTGCGCAGGTTGTGCTGCCTGGAATTGATGCTTCTAAATTAGCAGAATTCTCTGGAAATTTTGATGCTGGTGGAATTGGTGGTTTATTGAACGCTTTTACTGGTGGTGCATTCGCCAATGCATCTGTATTTGCATTGGGTATTATGCCTTATATCTCTGCTTCGATTGTGGTTCAGTTAATGCAAATTGCGGTGCCTTACCTTCAAAAGTTACAGAAGGAAGGTGAAAGCGGTCGTAAGAAAATAAACCAAATTACCAGATGGTTAACTATTGGTATTTGTTTGATTCAGGCGCCGAGTTATTTATTTGGTTTAGAAGCGTTAGGAGTTCCTTCGGCGGCTTTTATACTTGGTAAGACACCGATGTTCTTTGTTTCTTCAACAATAATATTAGTAACAGGTTGTGTGTTTGCAATGTGGTTAGGGGAGAAGATTACTGATAAGGGTATTGGTAATGGTATATCTATATTGATTATGGTTGGTATCATTGCTACACTTCCGTTGTCATTCGCTCAAGAGTTTGTTTCTAGAGTTTATGAGTCTAATGGTGGTATGATTATGATCCTTATTGAAATGGTGATCTGGTTTGTGATAATTTTGCTCTCAGTATTGCTTGTCATGGCGGTGCGGAAAATACCAGTGCAATATGCAAGGCGAACGGCAACTGGAGAATATGAGAAAAATATTTTTGGAGCAAGACAGTTTATCCCATTAAAATTGAACGCATCTGGAGTAATGCCAATTATCTTTGCTCAAGCAATTATGTTTGTCCCGAGTTTTCTTGGAGGTGTTAGCTTTATGAAAGACTCAAGTGTTGGACAATGGATGCAAGTTAATTATAGTGATATCTTTGGATTTTGGTATAACGTAACTTTTGCGCTGTTGATTATTGTGTTTACTTATTTTTATACAGCGATTACAGTCCCTACTAACAAAATGGCAGACGACCTTAAACGCAGTGGAGGTTTTGTTCCAGGTATTAAACCAGGAACAGATACGGCAGAATTTTTGGACAGAATTATGTCACAAATTACTTTGCCGGGTTCAATATTCTTGGCTATGATTGCAATATTTCCAGCCATTGTGGTGAAGTTTTTAGGAATACAACAAGGATGGGCATTGTTTTTTGGCGGTACATCACTTTTAATTATGGTAGGGGTAGCAATAGATACAATGCAACAAATAAACTCTTATTTATTAAATCGTCATTATGATGGGTTAATGAAGAGTGGGAAGAATAGAAAAGCAGTAGCATAATAAAAAATTGACGAGTGTAATTATTGGTATGACTATTGAAAGAGTTGGTTCGTATTAATAATAATAATTTAGAATAAAGAATGGCAAAACAACCCGCAATAGAACAAGACGGTAGCATTGTAGAAGCATTATCTAATGCAATGTTTAGAGTTGAGTTGGAAAATGGTCATATTGTGACTGCGCATATTTCAGGTAAAATGCGTATGCACTACATTAAATTACTACCTGGAGATAAAGTGAAATTAGAAATGAGTCCTTACGATTTAACAAAGGCTCGTATAACATACAGATACTAATAAATTCAGGATTACGAATTTAGAAATTAGTATTCAGATTAAATGGATCTAAATCCCTATAACGTATTTCGAAATAACTAATTATGAAAGTTAGAGCATCAGTTAAGAAAAGAAGTGTCGACTGCAAGATTGTTCGCAGAAAAGGCAGATTATATGTAATTAATAAAAAGAACCCTAGGTTCAAACAAAGACAAGGATAAGTTATGGCAAGAATCGCAGGTGTAGATATCCCAAAACAAAAAAGGGGTGTAATCGCGTTAACATATATCTTTGGTATTGGTAGAAGCCGTGCCCAAGCTATATTAGCAAAAGCTGGAGTTAACGAAGACAAAAAAGTAAGTGAATGGAACGATGAAGAAATCGGTGCTATTCGTGATGCTGTTGGGTCTTTCAAAATCGAAGGTGAATTACGTTCTGAAGTTCAATTGAGTATCAAGCGATTGATGGATATTGGATGTTACAGAGGTATTCGTCACAGAGCAGGTCTTCCGTTAAGAGGACAACGCACTAAGAATAACTCTCGTACGAGAAAAGGAAAACGTAAAACTGTTGCTAACAAGAAAAAAGCAACTAAATAATACCTAGATATGGCAAAAGCAAATCCAAAAGCAAAAACTACGAAAAAACGTAAAGTTATTGTTGAGTCTGTAGGTGAAGCACACATTACTGCATCTTTCAATAATATCATTATTTCGTTGACAAATAAAGGAGGAGATGTTATCTCTTGGTCATCTGCCGGTAAAATGGGCTTTAGAGGATCTAAGAAAAACACCCCTTACGCGGCACAATTGGCATCTGAAGATTGTGCGAAAATAGCACATGAGGCAGGAATGCGTAAATGTAAGGCATACGTTAAGGGTCCAGGAAATGGTAGAGAATCTGCGATTAGAAGTATCCACAATGCGGGTATCGAAGTTACTGAGATTATTGATGTAACTCCAATGCCGCATAACGGCTGTCGTCCAGCGAAAAGACGTAGAGTTTAAAACATAAAAGAGGGTCGCCACAATGTGGTGGCACTCTTTATTTTATTAGTATCTTCGCAGGCGCTAATAGAAAAATATTCAAGATGCCCTGGGGTGTCTTAAATTGTAAATAATAAGTATCAATCTGAAAAATAAAAGAAACTAGAGGATTAACGTAAGACCTTAATTTAGTTTCCCTTCAAAATCAATTTAAAATGGCAAGATATACTGGTCCAAAAACTAAAATCGCTCGTAAATTCGGCGAGGCGATCTACGGAGAAGACAAATCCTTCGAAAAGAGAAATTATCCTCCAGGACAACACGGTAATAACCGCCGTCGTGGAAAGAAATCTGAATACGCAATCCAATTGGCTGAAAAGCAAAAGGCAAAATATACTTATGGTATATTAGAGCGTCAATTTAGAAATATGTTTAAGAAAGCGACTGCTGCTCCTGGTATTACTGGTGAGAATTTGCTTCAACTTGCGGAGTCACGTCTTGACAATGTAGTATATCGTATGGGGATCTCTTCAAGTCGTCCTGGTGCAAGACAATTAGTTTCTCACCGACACATTACTGTTAATGGTGAAAAAGTAAACATACCGTCGTATCAGTTAAATCCTGGTGATGTTGTTGCGGTTAGAGAAAAATCTAAATCTTTAGAGGCTATCGAGGCTTCACTTTCTAATTCAAGAGATGTTTACGAGTGGATTACTTGGAATTCTGAAAAGAAGGAAGGAACATACGTTTCAATTCCGCAACTTATCCAGATTCCAGAAAACATAAACGTACAGTTTATCGTCGAATTATATTCTAAATAATAAAACACACGAGTCAATTATGGCAGTATTTAATTTTCAGAAGCCTGATAAAGTTATCATGATCAATTCAACTGATTTTGAGGGGAAATTTGAATTTCGTCCTTTAGAGCCGGGGTATGGATTGACGATAGGTAACGCATTAAGAAGAGTACTACTTTCTTCATTAGAGGGATTTGCAATTACTTCAATAAGAGTTGAAGGTGTTGATCATGAGTTTTCAACAATCGCAGGTGTCGTAGAAGATGTTACCGAAATTATATTAAACCTGAAGCAAGTGCGTTTTAAGCGTCAAATCGATGAGATTGATAATGAAACGGTAACAATTGCTGTTAATGGTAGTGATACTTTAACTGCGGGAGATTTTCAAAAATACATCTCGGGGTTTCAAGTATTGAATCCAGATTTAGTTATCTGTAATATGGATGCTAAAGTAACGATGAATATGGAGCTCACTATCGAAAAAGGTAGAGGTTATGTCCCAGCTGAAGAGAACAAAAAAGCAAATGCACCTTTAGGAACTATTTTTACAGATTCTATTTACACACCAATCAAAAATGTTAAGTATAGCATTGAAAATTTTCGTGTGGAGCAGAAGACTGATTATGAGAAGCTAGTTTTTGAAATCCAGACGGATGGTTCAATTCATCCTAAGGAGGCTTTAACGGAAGCTGCAAAAACATTAATTCATCACTTTATGTTATTTAGTGATGAGCGCATTACATTAGAAGCTGATGAAATTGCTCAAACTGAAACGTATGATGAGGAATCATTACATATGCGTCAGTTATTGAAAACTAAGTTAGTAGATATGGACCTTTCAGTGCGTGCTTTAAATTGTTTAAAAGCTGCTGAAGTAGATACTCTAGGGGATTTAGTTTCGTTTAATAAGAATGATTTAATGAAGTTTAGAAACTTCGGTAAAAAATCATTAACAGAGTTGGAAGAGCTCGTAAATGTTAAGAGTCTTAACTTCGGTATGGACCTTTCAAAATATAAATTAGATAAAGATTAAATATTTTAATAATCATATTTTGCTCCCAGTCTAAGGCTGGTATGGTAGCAAGATGATAAATCAATTGTCATGAGACACGGAAAAAAGGTAAATCATTTAGGAAGAAAAACTGCGCATAGAAAAGCTATGTTAGCAAATATGGCTTGTTCATTGATTGAGCACAAAAGAATCAATACAACAGTTGCAAAAGCTAAGGCCGTACAAAAGTTTGTTGAGCCTATGATTACTAAATCAAAGGATGACACAACGCACAATCGTAGAATTGTGATGGCTAGGTTGCGTCAAAAAGATGCGGTAATTGAACTTTTTAGAGATGTAGCTGTAAAGGTTGGAGACCGACCAGGGGGATACACACGGATCATCAAGCTAGGAAATCGTTTAGGTGATAATGCTGATATGGCAATGATAGAATTAGTTGATTATAACGAAATCTATAACCCAGGTAAAGTTAAGAAAACAAAGACAACACGCCGTAGTCGCCGTGGTGGAACTGCAGATGTAGCTGCTCCAATCGTAGAGACTAAAGAAGCAGAAGAAGCAGAAGAAACAAAAGAAACAAAAGAAGAATAAATGATTTATCTGCAATAGATATAAAGGGATAAACAATATTTGTTTATCCCTTTTTTTATGCCTTGTTGATTTTAGAATTAGCGTTGTTTAAAACTATTAAAAACTGAATTTTTAAAAAACAATCATTTAAAGTATTTTTGACAAATAGATTTACAATATGAAATACCAAACTCGAAAACCAGCATTAATCTTATTGGCCGATGGTACCATTTTTCACGGAAAGGCTGTTGGAGGCAAAACGGGATCGTCTTACGGTGAAGTATGCTTTAATACTGGAATGACAGGATATCAAGAGATTTTTACTGATCCTTCCTATTATGGGCAACTTATGGTTACCACCAATGCACACATCGGTAACTACGGCGTAAATGATGATGAAGTGGAGTCAGACAGTATTAAAATAGCGGGTCTAATTTGCCGTAATTTTAGCTATCATTATTCTCGCGACGCTGCAGATGACTCTTTAGAATCTTTCTTAGATAAGAACAACCTTTTAGCTATCAGCGATGTTGATACTAGAGCATTGGTTAATTATATTAGGGATAACGGCGCTATGAATGCGGTGATATCTACAGAGGTAGAAAATATTGAAGAATTAAAGAAGAGGTTAGCTGAAGTTCCAGACATGAAGGGGCTTGAATTGGCGAGTAAAGTATCAACGAAAGAGCCTTATTTTTTTGGAGACGAGAATGCGACCTATAAAATTTCGGCCTTAGACATTGGTATAAAAAAGAACATTCTTCGTAATTTGGCAGAAAGGGATTGTTATATAAAGGTATATCCTTATGACGCCACTTTCCAAGATTTAGAATCTTTTAAACCCAATGGGTATTTCTTGTCAAACGGTCCGGGTGATCCTGAGCCATTGACTTCTGCAATCGAAACAACAAAGGAGATTTTGAAAACAAATACGCCATTGTTTGGGATTTGTCTTGGACATCAAGTGTTGGCATTGGCAAATGGGATATCAACCTATAAAATGCACCATGGTCATAGAGGTATCAATCACCCAATTTTAAACCTTGTTACAGGAAAAGGGGAAATCACTTCTCAAAATCACGGTTTTGCTATCAATAGAGAACAAGCAGAAGCGCACGATAATGTAGAAATAACACACCTACATCTCAATGACCAAACTGCGGCTGGAATCAAAATAAAAGACACCCCGGCGTTTTCCGTTCAATATCACCCAGAAGCAAGCCCGGGGCCACACGATGCTAAATATCTATTTGACCAATTTTTGGAGAATATTAAAAATAACAAAAACTGAATAACTCTTAACCATTCAGGTTTTAGGCCTGTGGGGTTTTATTACATAAATAATGCAAAGTTACTAAGTGATTTTGTAGAGCAGGTATAATCTAAACTAACCAGATACGCTATGTATAAGCGTATCTAATTAAATCATACAATATCATGAGCACCATAATAGACATTCACGCAAGACAAATTTTTGATTCAAGAGGAAACCCAACAATAGAAGTAGAGGTTGTAACTGAAAATGGCTTTATGGGTCGTGCAGCTGTCCCTTCTGGTGCATCTACTGGAGAACACGAAGCAGTGGAGTTGCGCGATGGTGGTAGCGATTATATGGGTAAAGGTGTTTCAAAAGCGGTTGAAAACGTAAATGATAAAATTGCAGGTGCCTTAATGGGCGAGTCTGTTTTTGAACAATCAGAGATTGACCGTATTATGATCAATTTAGATGGAACTCCAAATAAGTCAAAACTAGGGGCAAATGCAATTCTTGGTGTTTCTCTTGCTTGTGCTAGAGCTGCTGCGAATGAATTGGGATTGCCTTTATATCGATACGTGGGTGGGGTGAGTGCAAATACACTTCCAGTTCCTATGATGAACATAATCAATGGAGGTTCTCATAGTGATGCTCCTATCGCATTTCAAGAATTTATGGTGATGCCAGTGGAGGCAAAGACTTTTACGGAAGCTATGAAAATGGGGACTGAAATTTTTCACCAACTTAAAAAAGTATTGCACGATCGCAATCTAAGTACTGCAGTAGGAGATGAAGGTGGTTTTGCTCCAACTTTAGATGGTACAGAGGATGCATTAGATACTATTAAAAAAGCAGTAGAAAATGCGGGTTATTCGTTCGGAAAACAAATCATGATTGCACTTGATTGTGCCGCTGCAGAGTTTTATGTGAATGGAAAGTACGACTATTCAAAATTCGAAGGTGACACCGGAAAAATAAGAACGAGTAAAGAACAAGCAGATTACTTGGCTGAACTTTCTGAAAATTATCCAATCATCTCTATTGAAGATGGAATGGATGAGAATGATTGGGAAGGTTGGAAATACCTAACCGAAAGAATTGGTGATAAAGTACAATTGGTGGGTGATGATCTATTTGTAACCAATGTAGCGCGTTTATCTCGTGGAATTAAGGAGAATATTGCCAATTCGATACTTATAAAAGTAAACCAAATTGGTACTTTGACTGAAACAATATCCGCAGTAAATATGGCACACAATGCAGGATACACTTCAGTAATGTCGCATAGAAGTGGTGAAACAGAAGATACTACAATCGCAGATCTTGCAGTAGCACTCAACTGTGGGCAAATTAAAACAGGGTCTGCATCTCGTAGTGATCGTATGGCAAAATACAACCAGCTATTGCGTATTGAGGAACAATTAGATAAGGTAGCTTATTTTCCAGGCAAGAACGCGTTTAAAATCTAATATGCATCGTTTGATGTTTAACCTCATTTTTGTATAAATAATTCTAATGGATACTTTAAGTTTTATTTAACCAAGGCAAACAGGAAATTGTTAAAAATTGTGACCTATATTATGTAATTTAGCGATTCAGCCTAAACTGAAAATAAACTATAAATTATTATAATAATATGTCCGAAACTGCTACACTAGAAATTGATGGTAAAAAATATGAATTGCCATTAATTACAGGTACTGAAAATGAAATTGCAATAGATATTAAAACACTTCGAGGAGTAACTGGTGGAGTAACTACCATTGATCCTGGATATAAAAACACGGGTTCTTGTGAAAGCGCTATTACTTTCTTAAATGGAGAAGAAGGGATTTTGCGTTATCGCGGGTATTCTATCGAAGAGTTAGCTGAAAAAGCAGATTTTCTTGAAGTAGCGTATTTGTTGATATTTGGAGAGCTACCAACAGCGGCCGAATTAGAAAAATTTCACAGTGATATTAAAGCAGAATCTCACGTAGATGAAGATGTAAAGAAAATTTTAGATGGTTTTCCTAAAGCAGCCCATCCCATGGGTGTTTTATCTTGCTTAACTTCAGCATTGGTTGCTTTTAACCCTAATACGGTAAATGTAGATAGCGAAGAAGAGATGTACCGTGCTATTGTAAAAATAATGGGTAAGTTTCCAGTGTTGACTGCTTGGGCCCATAGAAAGAGAGCTGGGTTGCCATTAGACTATGGCG
Organism: Patiriisocius sp. Uisw_017; assembly: GCF_047731265.1. GTDB lineage: Bacteria > Bacteroidota > Bacteroidia > Flavobacteriales > Flavobacteriaceae > Patiriisocius. Next base: position 2,140,632 of record NZ_CP159835.1, read on the forward strand.
ATAACTCATTAGGGTATGTAGAGAATTTTCATAAAATGATGTTCCATAGGCCTAATGACGAATACTCCGTAGATAAGAAAATTGTAAATGCAATTGATAAATTGTTAATTCTTCATGCAGACCATGAGCAAAATTGTTCTACATCAACGGTCCGTATCGTTGGTTCGTCCCACGCAGGTTTATTTGTAAGTATCTCAGCAGGTATTAGTGCTTTATGGGGTCCTTTACATGGCGGTGCAAATCAAGCCGTAATCGAAATGCTTGAAGCTATTAAAGAAGATGATGGTGACACAAAAAAATATATGGCTAAAGCCAAGGACAAGGAGGATCCATTTAGATTAATGGGCTTTGGACACCGTGTTTATAAAAACTTTGATCCCCGTGCTAAAATAATTAAAGTAGCAGCTGATGATGTATTAGATTCTCTAGGAATAGATGATCCAGTATTAAACATTGCAAAAGGTCTTGAAAAGGAAGCCTTAGAAGATCAGTATTTTGTGGATAGAAAATTATATCCAAATGTAGATTTTTACTCAGGGATTATTTACAGAGCATTAGGGATTCCTGTAGAGATGTTTACCCCAATGTTTGCTTTGGGTAGATTACCAGGTTGGATTGCACAATGGAAAGAAATGCGCCAACGCAAAGAGCCAATTGGCCGCCCAAGACAGGTCTATATTGGAGAAACGCAAAGAGCGTTTAAACAAATAGGAGATAGATAAAACTAGCTCCGTATTATAATAAAAAAGCACCTATCTATTGGGTGCTTTTTTATTAGACGGTGTTTTTAAAACAATGCTTTGTTAATATTAGTTCTAAGCGAAGTCAAATAGAATAAAGGGTTTTATATTATATTTGCCAAATGGTTAAACTATATGTTATCGATGAAATTTCTTCACTTAAGGCAGTCATTCTTGGAACTGCGAAGAGCAATGGCCCAATACCAAAATTAGAAGACTCTTACGACCCTAAATCGGCTGAGCATATCATTGCAGGAACTTATCCCACAGAAGAAGATATGGTGGCTGAAATGGAGGGAGTCGCCAAAATTTTTGAAAAATATGGGGTGCGAGTATTTCGACCACATACGATCGACAATTATAATCAGATTTTCGCAAGGGATATTTCCTTCGTAATTGAGGACAAAATTATTATAGCAAATATTCTCCCAGACCGTGAAAATGAAGTAGAAGCTACGGAGCACGTTTGGAGCCATGTAGAGAAGTCATTTAGAATTATTCTTCCTGATACCTGCCACATCGAAGGCGGTGATGTGGTGCCTTGGGGTGAGTATGTTTTTATAGGTACCTATCGTGGGGGTGATTATTCAGACTATATAACAGCTCGAACCAATATGGAAGCTGTTGATGCTATAGAGCAACTTTTCCCTCACAAGAAGATTAAATCATTTAATCTTCGGAAATCCAATACCATCGCAAAAGAAAATGCATTACATCTCGATTGTTGTTTCCAACCATTGGGTAAAGGCAAGGCAATTATTCATAAGGAGAGTTTTTTGGAAGAAGAAGAATATGAATGGTTGTTGAATTTTTTCGGAAAAGAAAATTGTTTTCAAGTCACCACAGATGAAATGTCAAGAATGTTTAGTAACGTTTTTTCTATTTCTCCGGAAGTGGTAATTTCCGAGAAAAATTTTACTAGACTCAATGAATGGTTGCGCTCGGAGGGTTTTACTGTTGAGGAAGTTGCTTATTCAGAAATTGCTAAACAAGGGGGATTACTTCGTTGTTCTACGATGCCATTGGTTAGGGAGTAATCATAAATTAGAACAGAGCATATTTTCAATGAAAAATAATTCATAAGATTTTATTCCTGTATATAAATATGCGCACGAAATATATTTTGCTTATTCTAGCACTTTTAAGCATTAAAAATGCCAGCTCACAAATTTCTATAGACGGATTTTTTAAGGCCAAAGGAGACGGTGCCTTGGTCTTGGGAGCAGGGTTTGAAGACACTAAGAACTACTTTTCGGGGTCCACTAGAACAGATATAAGTAGGTCTTTGTATTATGGTAACTTGTTTGGATCCTACGGAATAACAGACGCTCTAGATGTAAATATTTCAATTCCATTTTTAAGCAGTAATGAGAATAGTAATTTTCAAGATATTGCACTACTATTAAAATATAGGATTTTTAAGCGCGCACTTTCTGAAGGTGAATTAAGCTTTGGGGGCGTTTTAGGTTTTTCCACACCACTCACAGATTATGATATAGGTGGACTCAATGATATAGGGCAACAAGCGACAACAATTGGCGCAAAACTTTTAGCCCATTATCAAAATAATTATGGTTGGTTTTCTACGCTTCAAGTGGGATATTATTATAAACTTGAAGAAGTGCCCAATGCAATACCAGTAGGTTTAAAAATGGGTAAAGCCACTAGCAATTTATATTTTGATGTGTTTTATGAATATCAAAATTCTGAAATGGGTATCGATTATTTAGGGACACCATCTCCACAAAACTTTAGAGAGCTTGAAGTAGATTTTCATAAATTGGGAGGTACTTTTTATAAGCCTTTTTCTTCAAAATGGGGCGCTTACCTCGCTGTTTCTTATGTTGTAGTTGGTCGCAATGTATTTCAGGGGCCAGGGTATGGTTTGGGATTGGTGTATAATTTTAAAAGATAAAATTACTTCCATTTTATATTACAACCAATACTGGGTTTTTGATCCTTTCGCTGTAGGTTATTGTTCAGTATATTGTCCATCGATTCTCTTAAATCACGACCATTAACTGGAATCCCATTGCCAGGACGAGAGTTGTCAAGTTGTCCTCTATATACAAGCTTTAAGTCTTCATCATACAAATAAAAATCTGGGGTACAGGCGGCATCGTAGGCTTTTGCAATTTCTTGTGTGGCATCGTGTAAATATGGAAAAGGATAACCTTCTTCGCGAGCATTTTTCCACATTAAATCTGGACCATCTTGTGGGTATTTTTCAGCATCATTACTGCTTATAGCTACAAACCCAAAACCCGTAACACGATAGTCATTGCAAATTCTAACCAATTCTTCATTTACGTGTTTTACAAAAGGGCAGTGGTTGCAAATAAACATTACCACGGTCCCATGTTTACCACGAACATCTTGCAACGGTATCATGTTTTTTGTAACCGCATCCATAAGTTCAAAGTTGGGAGCAATTGTTCCTAGTGGTAACATATTAGAAGGAGTGAGGGACATTTTGATTATTTAATAATTAACATACAATATAGGCCTTAAAATTGCTATCTTAGTTATAAAAATATAAAAATGGAGATTTCTTGGAATGATTTTGAAAAGGTTGAGATTCGTGTTGGCACCATTATAAAGGTGCTAGACTTTCCCGAAGCACGAAAGTCTGCATATCAATTAAAAATTGATTTTGGTGCTGATCTTGGTGTCAAAAAATCTTCGGCACAAATTACTACCTTGTATACCAAAGAAGAATTAGAGGGAAAACAAATTGTTGCTGTTGTTAATTTTCCGAAGAAACAAATAAGTACATTTATGAGTGAATGTCTTGTTTTAGGAGCAGTTTCTGGAAATGACGTAATCTTGTTAAATCCGGAACGAAGGGTTGAAAATGGTCTTCAGATCTCTTAGTGCTTCACTTTATGCTTTTCTAAATAGAGATATAAGCCCTATTATTGGACCAAGAGCGAGGAATACAAAGCAATACTCAATGGCTATGTGTTTAGACAGAAAAGATAGTAACTGAATACTAATAATTGAAATAGCGAAGCCCAGACTCGTTACAATAGTTAAAGCAGTTCCTTTAAGCTGGTTGCTCGCATTTTTAGCTACTAATGCTGAAAATAGAGGTGAATCTGTAATTACAGAAATTCCCCAAATTAATAGAAAACCTATAAACAATGGAAAACTAAGGTTTAAAATAAAGGGAGAAATCAAGCAACAAATTCCAGAAATAAGCAAGGCGATACTAGCAGTTTTTTTCATTCCAATAGCTTCAGAAATATAACCCCCAGTAATACAACCCAGACTTCCTATGGCAATTATAATAAAAGACCACAAAGATATGTTTGTCGATATTTCGGGATTAAATTCAATATATCTAAAGAGTAGTAAAGGAAGGAAAGCCCAAAACGCATACAGCTCCCACATGTGCCCAAAGTAACCGTAAGCAGCTACTTTTAAGTCTTTGTTTCTAAAAACTTTAAAAAACGCATTCAATTTAACTTCTTTTAAAGGCTGTTGAAAGGGGCCTCTTTTAACAAATAGGAGTATTAATAGCCCGCCAATTACCGCCATTCCTGAAGTTATAATAAGTACCAATCTCCAATCAAAAGTTCCAACAAAGGCTTTAGTTGCGTGAGGAAATGCAGTTCCAAGTACGAGCGCTCCCACCAAGTACCCTAAAGATTTTCCTAGTCCTTTGTCAAAATAGTCGGATGCTATTTTCATTCCTACAGGATATATTCCCGCTAGAAAAAACCCTGTGGCACCCCTAATTATGGTTAAAGTTACTATGGTATTTTCGCTAATGAGTGTCAAGGCATTTACTCCAGCACCAGCTAATGCACAGATAAAAAACACCAGAGAAGGGTTGTATTTGTCTGAAATGGTGAGAATTGCAAAAAGCAATGTCCCTGCTATAAAGCCTAGTTGAACCGCAGAGGTTAATGTCCCTAGCGCTTCGTTATTTAAATTAAAAGTTGTGATTAGTTCAGTAAGCACTCCATTGCCTGCAAACCACAGAGAAGTACAGCAAAACTGCGCAATTACAATAATAGGGAGAATGTGCCTCGCGGTTTGCATATGGTAAAAGTAATGAAGCCTTTTTTAACATTTTGTTGAAACACAATCTATTTAGCCTAGAGATAATGTTCTTTTAATTAAAGTCGATTTGGGTGCAGTTTCCGTTTTAAAAATACATCTTATATTGCTGTAGTTAATAGAATATGGAGCCTTGTAATTTATGTGCCTACCTTAATTTGCCTTTAATAGTTGTCGTTATTACTATAATTATTATTTGAGACCGTACTCTAGTAGCTCGTTTAAATGGCAAAAAATATCATAAGTAAAAATTTGTTGTATAAAATAGTCGCTAAACTATCTATCTAAAATATAGTAAAGTAACTACCTGTTCTTGGTAAACATGTTTTTAAATCTTTCTAAAGCAATTTTAAAATCTGATTCCACAATGGGCTTGTGAGTAACCTCCTTCGTAGGTAGGTGTTCTACTAACTGACTTTTTGGTCCTTTGGGTCTTTTTTCAAAACCTCTATAACAAATGTGGCACACACATTTTGCAATATGTCTTTTACACAACCTTTACAAAAGCACATTCGTAAGTTCAAATCATAGCCTCTTCACGATCAGGCGGAAGTGGCTTGCCGCAGTTTTCACAGTTAGGAGGGAGTTCAAGCATCTCTTAGTCGTTTAGTGGATTAAAAGTATTTAAAGTCTAATTATTTGTGTTTTCAATAAGTTGTAATACCTTTTCAATCGATAGATCCTTTTTCTCTTTTAAATCTGCCATCACTTTTGTCAAAAACTTTTTTGGACCACGCGGGTATCCTATCTCATAATCTGGAGCGATTACGATACCTTCATAATTGACCCCATTTAGATCTAGATACAACTTCACTTGACAGTCCAAATTCCCAACCAGTGGGCAGCGTCTTATCCAATACATCTAAAAATAGACCTTCGGTATTGGAGCCAATTCTTATAACGGTTGGAATAGAGAGCGATGAAAGAATCATAATTTTTGTCGCACTTTCAGATTCTGTAGCAATTAACAAGTATACAGGATTGGTATAGGGTTTTTTAGTGGCTGTCTGAAACACGGCAGAAATTAAATGATAGCGCGCTTGTAGCGTCAGGTATTATCTTGAGAAACCAAGACACTGTATTTGCTGAACGAAGGAAAATTTATGAAGAAAACAATAAGATAAAGCTCTATGTTGAAACTGTTGGTCCAGAACTAAACCCGGTTGTTTTTACTTTGAAAAAAGATGCTGAGTACATGTTTGCTTTTGAAAACCCAAGAAATGAGTTCCCATCACAAATTGTCTATACGAACCCTGAGCGTAAGAAAATTAAAGCTTGGGTAGCTGGTTTTATAGGTGGTATACCACAAAAACAAGAGTTTTATTTTGTGCGTGAATAGAAAAAACAAGAAAGAACTTTCGCTTCTCTCTTTTAACGAGTTTGTAAGTTTATTTGTTCAGGCATTTTAATTGTTTTCAAACTTTTGGATTTATATATAAACCACAAACTTATTTTTAAACCTCCGCGTCCATCATATCTGTAACTACATAATATCTAGGATCGTCTATAGCATCTTGGATTATGGTTTCGAATTCCGGGCTCCATTTTATAAGCATCGCTTTACAGTCGGGACTTAAATGAGTTAATGTAACGTTCTTGCCAGCATCCAAATATTTATTAGTAATTGTTCTTAGTGCTTCAACACCAGAATGATCTCCTACTTTACTTTCAATAAAGTCTATTTCGATTGAATCAGGATCTGATGTAAAATCAAACTTTTTATTAAATGCTGAAGTGCTTCCGAAGAATAAAGGCCCCCATATTTCATATACTTTAGTGCCGTCTTCTTTAACTCGTTTACGAGCACGAATCATCGTTGCACTTTTCCATGCAAAACTTAATGCGCTCATAATTACTCCTGCAACTACCGCAATTGCAAGATCCTGCCAAACAGTAATTGCAGAAACTGCGATCAATACGATAGCATCTGTCAATGGTATTTTGTGTAAAATTCTAAAACTACTCCAAGCAAAGGTTCCAATAACGACCATAAACATAACTCCTACTAACGCTGCAATAGGGATTTGCTCAATTAGGGGAGCGCCAAACAGCACAAAACAGAGCAATGCAACTGCTGCAACCGTACCAGATAATCTGCCGCGACCGCCAGAATTTATATTAATTATAGATTGTCCAATCATTGCACAACCACCCATACCACCAAAGAGGCCGTTTAATATGTTGGCGCCTCCTTGCGCTACACATTCACGGTTACCGCTTCCTCTAGTTTCGGTCATTTCATCGATAAGGTTGAGCGTCATTAAGGATTCTATTAACCCAATTGCTGCTAGTATTCCTGCATACGATAGTAAGGTCCAAAAATGTCCTTTAATAGTGTAGAAAAGAGTGAATATTTGATCTTGGAATGTTGGTAAACTCCCTTGTAGTCCTTGTCCACCGCCATCTTTAATAAAAGACCCAACAGTGCTAACATCTAATTTTCCAAAAATTACAATTGCGGCTACTACGACAATAGCTACTAGTGCGGCAGGAATCTTTTTAGTTATTTTAGGAAGTCCAAACATAATTCCCATGGTTAAGCAAACAAGCCCCAACATTAAGAGTAGATTATTTCCGGTCATCCATTGCATGTTTTCTCCTACTTTTTCTTTAAACATTCCCAGTTGAGAAAGAAAAATTACAATTGCCAAACCGTTTACAAATCCCATCATCACAGGATGCGGAATTAATCGCACAAATTTTCCTAATCGCAATACTCCGGCTAGTATTTGAATAACTCCTACTACAAGTAATGTAATAAAAAGCCATTGTAAACCAAGGTTTTCTACCGGTACGGCTAGTGCATCACCAGTGTCATTTCCTAGCTTTATCAAGCTTACCATCACTACTGCCATAGCACCCGTAGCTCCAGAAATCATCCCTGGCCGACCTCCAAAAAGAGCTGTTACAATTCCCATCATAAAAGCGCCATAGAGTCCTACAAGCGGGTCTATGCCAGCGACAAAGGCAAATGCCACTGCTTCTGGCACTAAAGCCAGCGCTACTGTTAACCCCGAAAGGATGTCATTTTTAGGGTTTTGTGTAAAATTTTTGATTGTTTTTTGAAGTATCATGTGCTCTTAAATTTTCAAGGCGCAAATATACTATTTTGAAAGTGGCAAGAATATTGTTTTATAGGTTAAGAAACCTAAAAATTGAAATTAACTGAAGAATATTGCTCAATACGCGTAAAACCACTTTAATATGAGTGTAAAATGAGTTTTGTAGGATATTATTATGAGATTTTACTGAAGGTATTGTTTACTATTAAATTGTAATTTTGATTTATGTTTATTATGTATATGGTTTAAAATGAAACATAAAGTAAATTTTTGATTTTTCAAATTTCCCTAAAAAGAAACATTTTAAGATAAAATCCTTCGCGCTCCTCATAAAGCGACGAAGGATTTTTTATTTGTGCCTCTCCTGAGACCGCAATACACATTTGTTGCCTTCCCAAAAGATAGAAGAATAGCCTATAATGTTATAACCAATTTTAAATTACTGCTCTTTTGTGATCTTAATCCAATTAGCTTCGGCCTGTTTTTTTAACTGTGCTGGGTTTTCTTCCAACCATTTTTGTTTGGTGTCAATAAGTGCATTATCGTAAAACAAGTAAAGCTTCCCGTCTTCGATAGTAAAACTTTTTGGGTTGATGCTTACTTTGCTCCCTTTTGCTCCAACGGCATAGGCACAATATCCTCCGTACTTAGGCTCAAAAGATGCTGGGTTGGCTTTAAACTTTTCTTTGTTGGCATCGGAAACAAATTTATAGTTAGCCCCATTATGCGAAGCTACAAAGGCATCCTTTCCTTCGAGTGCATTGCCATTAAAATACTCAGTAACGTCATACCCTTCTGCAATAAAACCATTGTTATCTGCATTGATAACTCCTTTGTTTCCAGAACATGACAGTAGGAGTGTTGTGAATAGTATTGCTAGGAAATGTTTCATTTTGTTCGATTTTTTTTTGTGGGCTTAGAACCAATTTGTTTTATTTCAAGTACGCTTTTAAAAAACTTTGTCTTTTCTTTTTGCGACAGCATCTTTTCTTGCCCCATACAACATGCCTAATGTCATCCCAACGCCTGTTCCAATAGACAGTCCAATGCTAGTTCCAAATTTTGGATCAATAGCAATACCTATAGACAGACCTAAAGATGTTCCAAAGATCATCCCGTAAATTACCCCTTGTTCTGTGTAGTGGTTTTTGGGGGTTAAAGAAAATTCATTTTTTAGGAATGTTCTAAATTCAACATGCTTTTGCCTAACATATGTTTTTCTGTTTTCTGTGCTTGCCTTTAAATTGAAAGAGGTAAGTTTTTCATTTATTAATTGCAACTGGATTCCAGACAAGGCCCTTTTTTTTAAAGAAGATACCGTTTTGATAAAACAAGAATACACCTTTTTCTCCCTTTTTTTTTCGGTTTGAGATAGTAAATCATTTAAGAAATTCGAAGTTTGGTCAATATCCATGTTGTCTTTATTTTATAAGACGTAAATATATGTATTTGTTGCGATAATCAAGCAAACGTCATTGAAGCTTCGTTTAAATGCTGTCTAGATAGTAATGGGTTTACGTTATCTTATATTCAAGTTTTGGCTCAGAATAAATTTTATATTGTGTGTCAATAGTTATTGAACCCTTGTGGTTTTTAGAAATCTCTTTTAAAAATAGGGGTGTAGTTAAACCACTTTGATTAATATCAATTTTTTCATTTTTATAGACTTGTATTTTAGTGATAATTACGAGTACATCAGCATCTTTCAAAGCATTATTCCCAATTATAATTTGCTTTTTTTGAACGAAACTTCTTTAGTGATTTGTGTTTTTGATGTCTCTGATGGAAACATTGATTCTTTGCTAACTTCAAATACCATCTCCGCTTCACGATACTGGTTTGCTTGAGGCACGTCCATTGGGCTTCCAGCTTTTTTAAGGCCAATAAATAGCTCTATTTTCTCAGGTATAAATATGGTTTCGTTATTTACTTGACGCATCAAGTTTAAAAAAATTGGAACTTGTTGTTCTTTAGCCAACGCATTTTGCATGGTTTCACTTATAATAATATCAGGTTCATTTTTAGAATCTATTTGATATTTAGTAGCATCCTTTTTTGCGAATGTGATATCATATTCATCTAAGCCTAATTTTGAAATTACATCTTGTACTATTTTAAAGCTAAGTGGGTTTATTTCTAAAAATGTATACTTTATATCAAGTTTGGAATATCTTAAAATAAAAGGAAGAATAAGTGTTGCGAAGGGTCCTGTGCCGGCATAGAGTATATGAAGTGGCTTTTTAACGTTAATTTTTTCTTTAATAGCTTCATTTATTCCTCTAATAAATTGTCTTGTTCTTACCAAGTCATCAAGGCAAAGGGCTGCCCAAAATGCACCAAGAGCCTTGCCATTTTCAAATCCAATATCACTCCGTCCTTCCTCATTATCCATGTTTTGACCACAAAGTTCCTCCAAAATATTTTTATACTCCTTGGATGCATTTGATAACTTTAGCCAGTCAATATTATCTTCAAAATATTCTGAAGTAACTCGAATTATTTCTTTTTGTAAATTCATTATTAATTGTTTTCCCAGTTGTTTTGCATCAAACTAAATTTTTGAATTTTTTCTGTATCACCATTCAGTTTTTTTATTATTGAAGTGCATAGGTTGTCAATTTCAGTATCCCATAGTTGTTTATGATTTTCGATGTGGTCAGACCATTCAAGACTTGATATCCAATTTTTGTTTTCAAAAGATTGTTCAATCCAATTTTTTGAGGTGTTTGGGTCGGAGTGTGAACGAACTCCACCACGAATAGGAAGTTTGCTATCAAGGCTATCTATAATTTGAGGTCCATTATCAATAATCCATTCCGCCGTAATTTGGTCTAATTCCATTAGGTGTGCTGCGCGATTAAGGGTAGAAATAATATCTCGCATAGTAGGGTTTTCTTGAGCTGTTAAGATGCCTTTCTTTGACAAAATTTGAATTTCTTCCCTTGAATCGTCTTTTATTAGGCCAGCTTCTTTGACTTCTAATTTAATTCTTTCTAAATCTTGAAATTCTAATTTTGATCCACTAGGCATTTATATAGATTTAAAAAGAGATTCAACCCAAAGAACAACACATAAGTTTTATCAACGATACACGCCCTAATAAGTTATCTCTACATCTCATCCCCAAAGAAAATCGCATTCATCAACAATTTATTAGTCCCATACCAGAACGCTCTAAAATTCGTATTATCTGTAAAGTAGATCACATTTCCGCTACCCACTCCAGCTTTTTTGAAAGGCACCGTACTTGCGAGTTCTTCTAAATTAGGTTTTGAAATATAACCACTCATTAATGGATTTGCCGTGTATTGGATAGGATTGTTATAGCTGTTTTTGTCTGCTTCCATAAATAGGGTGGAGTTTCTAAACATTGGCAAACTTGTGTTTTTATAACCAAAGGCAACAGGATGAGAGCGATCTAATTTGGTTTCAAAAATAGCGCCGCCAATAACTTTGGCACCGCGATAATTACCGCGCTGTTCAAAACTAATGTTGGTAGCAGAATCTTTGCTTGTTTTAAAGTCAATTTCTAGCAAATCATTAGATTTAAACCATTTACCGGCATTTTTATACCCTATAAGGGTTCCTCCATTTTGAACCCAAGTTTTCAGCTTTTTTGCCGCCTCTTTATCTAATGCGTTGTCCCAAGTGCTTGGTAAAATAATATCAGTGTATTTGCTAATGTCCATATATTGAAAATTTTTGACATCTAGTTTTGTAATCAACATATCATAACGTGTATCAAAAAGATGCCAAATTTCTCCAGCGTCGTAAGGGTTAATTCCTTCTCCTACTAATAGAGCAACTTTCGGCATTTCTAAGGGTCTAAACTGGCTGCTCCCTAAATCGATTCCTTTGGTTTGACCGGTGGTAACAGCGGTGATTTTCACATTAGTTGCAGCTACAATTTCAAGTATTGCTTCAGAAATTTCTGAGGGTGATAATTTTTGGTTTTTCACAGGAATCATAATAGTACCGTAATCATAGGTAGTATTCTCGCTAGTAAAAGGGCTCATTCCCACTTTTGCAATTAGTTCTTTCTTCAAGATCATTGCCAGTGCTTTTGGCGTGTAGTAATCGTGCCATTCCATCAAATAGGCATATTGCGAATTGCCTGGACCGGTAGCGGGTGTTTTTTTTAAGTCTTTAATGACTGGTCCAGCCTTACTCAAAGAGATGCTCTCGTCATAATCTAAATTAAACGCCAGGGGAAATGTCCAAGCACTAACGTCATAAAAAAGGCTGTCTTTAAAGGAGGTTCGTTTTTCAAACATAGCATTTATAAGCCTGTGTTGTCGTTGGTTTTTAGGAACGATATAACTTGAGTTGGGGGTGTATTTTTTTCCATTACTCATAAATTCATTTTTTACTTGATGGAAGGTGATGCCGTGGCGTTGTAATATTTCAGCAAGGTGATAGGCTTTTGAAGGGTCTTTTTCATCTCCAAAAATAATCGCACCACCATTAGAAGCTTCAGAAAATGCATCTTTATAAAACTTTTGTTGGTAGTCTAAAATCTTGGTTCGCATTACCACCGCCGCTTCTAAAGTAGAAAGCGCTGCCGTAAATTGATTCCTAATCGTAAACGGAAAGGTCAAAATACCATTGTCACTTTCCTGCGCATGTCCTCTGGAAGAAGCTTGTTCAAACAAAATCCCAATACTTCCATTTACATCTGGGAAGGTAGAGCCTTTGCCATAATAGAAATCATCAAAATTTTCTTCGGTATAATAAAAACTACCAATTTTATCGAATGCTTTCGCATGGTAGGTTCCAATTTCACCAGTTAAATCTTGGTTTTGTTGTGGCGTTAAAGGATGTGTTCGCGACGGAATTCCAGGCTGAAAAAAGAAACTAGAATTGGTTCCCATTTCGTGATGGTCTGTCAAGATATTCGGCATCCATTTATGAAAGGTTTTAATGCGTGCACGGCTTTCTGGGAGTTGTGCGGGTAACCAATCACGATTCATATCAAACCAGTAATGATTGGTTCTTCCGCCAGGCCATACTTCAGAAAATTCTCTATCGTTTGGATCTGGATTTATGTTTTGACTTTTATTTGTATTGGCCCAATATGAAAAGCGTTGTAAGCCATCTGGATTGTAACTTGGGTCAAAAAGGATGATGACATTTTTTAGTAATTCGTCTATTTTAGGGCCTTGGGCTGCTGCTAGATAATAGGCAACAGCGAGTGCTGCGTTAGATCCACTGGGTTCATTTCCGTGGATAGAAAATCCTTCTTGCACTATAATGGGCATATTGGTTGTGTTGATGCTGCTACCTTCTTTTTGAGTAAGGGCAAGGTGTTCTTTTCTAATGTTTTGGATATTGGCTTGGTTGGAAGGTGAAGTTATGGTAAGCAATAAAAGCGGTCTTCCTTCAAAGGTGTTTCCTCGGTTTTCAATAGTAATGCGATCGCTAGCATCTGCCAAAGCATACATGTACTGCGCTAATTTATCGTGCGAGATATGCCATTCGCCTACTTCGTGTTTAATAATACTTTTAGGGGTTGGTATGCTGTTGTTGTAGCTTACATCTTTAGGAAGATAATAATCAAGATCTACGACATAATCTTGCGCAACACTGGCTACGGAAATAAAAACGGAAAGGACTACTAAAATGATTTTCTGCATTGGTTTATTATAATCTGGTTTGCCTATAAAAATACAAAACCTGTTAACATTATATTCTAATATTTTGTTATTTGTGAAGGTTGAAGCTTGCCTAAAAAATAAATGAAGCCGAACACCCATTAATGAGTGGTTCTAGATACCTTCGATAAAGTTTCATTTTATCCAGGCAATTCTCAAGGGGAGAAGATTTACGCTTATGTAACAATATTTAAGAGTTTCTCTCCTTGAGAGGATTTAGGATGGGTGTCTTGCGGTAATTGACCAATTTATTTTAGGCACAAAAAAAACCGCTTTAAAAAATTAAAGCGGTTTTAATTAAACGTGGCATTGACCCGTTTTTATATTTTGTTATTTGTTATTTTATTACCCCAAAGTAATTTAGATGTCATCAAAATCAACATCTGTAAAATTTGTTTCAGCGGGCTTGTCTAATGTTTCACCAGCTTCATTTGCGGTATCTAAGTTTTTTTCAGGAGCCTCTTCTCTTTTGTAATCTTTTTGATGACGCTCACTAATTACTTCTTCACCTTTTTTGTCAATTACAAATTGAATCATTTCATCAAGGTTGTCTTTAAACTCGTGAAAATCTTCTTTGTATAAATAGATTTTGTGTTTTTTGTAGTGAAATGATCCGTCGTCATTAGTGAACTTTTTACTTTCAGTAATTGTCAAATAATAGTCACCTGCTTTTGTAGATCGTACGTCAAAAAAGTAAGTACGTCGTCCTGCACGCATCACCTTACTGTGTATTTCTTCTTGCTCCATTGCGTAATTATCGCTCATAATAGTAGTTTATAGTATTTCTTTTCCTCAAAAATCCATAAAAATTATAAATACCACAAATTAAATTACAATTCTTTTTCAGTACGTTGTTTCTGGTATAATTCTTTGTAATACCCTTCGCTGTTCACTAGTTGATTATGAGTCCCTTGTTGAATTATAGCACCTTCCTTAAGCACAATAATTTTATCAGCATTTTTTGCTGAAGAAACTCTATGGCTCACAATAATGGTAGTCTTATCCCGTGAAATTTTGTTAAGATTGTTTAAGATTTCTTCTTCTGTCTCTGTATCTACTGCACTTAAACAATCATCAAATAACAATATGGCTGGATTTTTAATAACAGCTCTCGCGATAGAAACACGTTGCTTTTGGCCACCGCTTAGCGTAATCCCACGTTCTCCTAGTATGGTGTTATATCCTTTGCTAAAACCTTCAATATTATTATGTACTGCAGCAAGTTTAGCCGCCGCTATTACTTCAGCATCTGTAGCATTTGCTTTTCCAAATTTGATGTTGTCTTTTATACTCTCACTAAACAAAAATGCATCCTGTGGAACATAACCAATGTTCTGTCTCAAACTTTTTAAATGAATTGCATCAATTGCTGTTTCATCAATTAGTAATTCACCTTCGTGTATATCGTAGAGTCTACCGATGAGTTCTAAAATCGTAGATTTACCAGAACCCGTATTCCCAATAATGGCAACTGTTTCACCTGGATTTATAGAGAATGAAATATCATTAAGCGCCCTAATATTTGTTTCATCATAAACAAAGGAGAGGTTCTTAAATTCAATTTTTCCTACCACTGAAGTTTCCGTTATCGCATTATTTTTAATATCTGGAACCGTGTTCAAAAATTCATTAATTCTTTTTTGCGAAGCTTCGGCTTGCTGAATCATAGAAGTAACCCAACCAATAATAGCAACGGGCCAAGTGAGCATATTTACATAGATTAAAAACTCTACAATCGTACCAAAATCTTCAATCTCTCCGCTAATAAATCGAGAACCCCCAATGTAAATTACCAGAACGTTACTCGCCCCAATAAGCATCATCATTAATGGAAAAAACAATGCTTGTACTTTAACGAGGTCTATGTTTTTGTCACGGCTTCCTTCAGAAAGGGTTACAAATTCGTTGTTAATTCTTGGCTCGATTCCGTAGGCTTTTATGACATTTATTCCGCTGAAACTCTCCTGTGTAAAGGTGGTCAATTTAGAAAGGTATTGTTGTACGACGGTACTTCTTTTATGGATGGCAATACTCAATCTATAAATCAGAATAGATAATATAGGAAGCGGTGCAACAGCATATAAAGTTAAGGTTGGCGCTATGTAGAGCATATAACTTATGGCAACGATAAAAAGTGTAATTGTTGATGTGCTATACATAATTACAGGTCCCATATACATTCGTACTTTTCCCACGTCTTCACTTATCCGGTTCATTAAATCTCCCGTTCTATTTTGTTTGTAGAAGCCAAGCGATAATTTTTGATAGTGTGCATAGATTTCGTTTTTGAGATCAAATTCTACTTTTCGAGATACTATAATGATGGTTTGGCGCATTACAAAGGTGAATAAGGCAGCTAAAATGGTTGCGCTTAAAAGAATTAATATGTTGGATAATAATTCAGATTGAACAATAGCCATATCTGTAATCTTACCATTTATTTTCTTTTCTACAATGGTCACACTATCGCCTACTTTCATAGGTACAACGAGTTTGAAAACAGCAGCGATTACAGTAATAAACATTCCTAAAAAAAGGCGACCCCGATATTTTTTAAGGTATTTGTTGAGGTATTTAAGTTCTTTCATAAAGGCAATCGAGTTATTAACAAATTCTTATTTTATGAGTTTTTTTGTGTGGTATGGTCAAGTAACGAGTATTTTTGCGCGTCCTTTTTAGGGGGTATGCAAAAAATAGCACTATGACTACGGAAGTAATTTCAGGTAAAAACATAAAAAAAATAAGTCCAGTGTTTGGACAGTTTTCCTTCAAAGACCACGAGCAAATCGTTTTTTGTAACGACAAAGATACTGGTTTAAAAGCAATAATTGGAATTCATAATACAGTGTTAGGACCTGCTCTTGGGGGTACTCGAATGTGGCAATATGCAAGTGAACAAGAGGCCTTAAACGATGTATTGCGTTTGTCACGGGGCATGACCTACAAAAGCGCAATAACCGGGCTTAATCTAGGTGGCGGTAAAGCCGTGATTATTGGGGACGCAAAAACTCAAAAAACACCCGAACTAATGCTGCGTTTTGGAGAGTTTGTTCACGGACTTGGTGGAAAATACATCACAGCAGAAGATGTAGGAATGGCTACAAGCGATATGGATCTTGTGCGCACGGTGACCCCATATGTTACAGGAATAAGCCAGGATAAAGGTGGCGCAGGAAACCCTTCTCCTATTACAGCCTATGGTACTTTTATGGGAATGAAAGCGGCGGCAAAATATGCTTTTGGTAATGACGATTTAGAAAACCGAGTAATCTATGTGCAAGGTATTGGTAATGTGGGGGAGGCACTCGTAGAACATTTGAGTAATGAAGGAGCGAAAGTATTCATTAGCGATATCAACCAAGATAGATTAGAAGAAGTCAGAGGTAAGTATAGTGTTGAAATTTATACCGGAAATAATATTTATGCAGAAGAAATGGATATCTATGCTCCTTGTGCACTAGGGGCCACTATTAACGATACGACCTTGCCACAATTAAAAGCAAAAGTGATTGCGGGTGCAGCGAATAACCAGTTAGCAGATGAGGTCAAACATGGAGAATTATTGCGAGAACGTGGAATTGTTTACGCACCAGATTTCTTAATAAATGCGGGTGGAATTATAAATGTATATGCTGAATTAGAGAATTACGGAAGACAGGAGATAATCCGTAAGACAGAAAACATTTATACGACCACCTTAGAAATCCTGGAAACTGCTGAAAAGAGCGATATTACAACACACTTCGCGGCACTTAGTATTGCGCAATCAAGAATTGATGCAAGAAAAGCTGAAAAGGCGTAACCAGTTTTTATAAAATACTATCTTTGCACCGCATTCTATATATGTAAAATGCGGTGTTTTTTATTGTTTTTAACTGAAATAGAAAACCATTCAAATTTTAACAAGTTCTTTTAAAACTATGCTAACCAGAAGACATATTAGGGTAAAAGTTTTGCAATCAATCTACGCTTTTAACCAAAGCCAAAACCCCGATTTAGAAAAACAAGAAAAGTTTTTGCTCTACAGTATAGATCAGATGTTGGATTTATATGTATTATCATTGCAGCTACTCTTGGAAATGAGAGTGAGCGAAGAGAGGTTTTTGTTAACATCACAAAAAAAGCATCTTGCAACAAAAGAAGAGAAAGACTTCAGTCGAAATTTTCTAGATAATAAATTACTGGATATTATATCCAATAATGAAGAGCTCGCAGACTTTGTCAAGAAAAAGAAATTAAACTATTGGAAACTTGACGACGAATACACGGCAATTTTACTAAAAGATTTGCGTCAAAAAGACTTTTTTAAAGCCTACCTTCAAGAACCTACTCCAAGTTTTAGCGATGATAAAGCAGTCATTGTGAGAATTTACAAAGAGGTAATCGCTCCTAATGATCAGTATTATGAATATCTGGAGGATAAAAGGCTTACTTGGCTAGATGATTTTCCAATTGTAAATACAGCACTAGTAAAAATGCTGAACAAGCTTACTGAAAAAAATGTTGGAACCATACTTCTTCCAGAACTATATAAAAACGAAGAAGACAGAGAATATGCCCTCACCCTTTTGAGAAAAACAATTCTTAATGATGATAAACTAGGCGATGCAATTGAAGGTAAAACACCTAATTGGGACAAAGATCGTATTGCAGACTTAGACATGATTATAATAAAAATGGGTATTGCTGAGTTTTTATACTTCCCGTCAATTCCGGTAAGAGCTACTATAAACGAATATTTAGAAATCGCTAAAGAGTACTCAACGCCAAAGAGCAGTATTTTTATCAATGGTATTTTAGACAAGTTAGTGAAGGAATTAACAGTGTCTAAAAAAATTCACAAAATTGGACGGGGACTTCGATAAGATGTTTTTTTTGATTATTTTAGCCGCTCTAAAAATTTTTAATTTATTTTAACTATGAAAAATTCAATTTTGATAGTAGCTGTAACGGCGCTATTCGTATTTACATCTTGTAAAGAAAAAGCTGCAGACAGCGTTAGCGATACAAACGTAACAGCAGCTGCAGATCGTGATTCAAAAGCTGGTGAATACCCTGTTATGACTTTTGCTGAAAAAGAATATGATTTTGGTGAGCTTGCGCAAGGTACGGCTGTAGAGCATATTTTTAAATTTACAAATACAGGTAAAAGTAACCTTGTAATTGTTGATGCAAAAAGTAGCTGTGGATGCACTGTGCCAACATTTACTGATAAGCCAGTTGCTCCAGGAGAGTCAGGTGAGCTTTTAGTTAAATTCAATGGTAGTGGTAAAAATCAAGTAAGTAAAACAGTAACTATTACTGCTAATACTGAAGCTGGTAAAGAAACGTTGCTTATCAAAGCATTCGTTCAAGCTAAAGACGGCGCACCAGCAGGATTGAAAGTTGCACCTGCTTCAAAATAATAAGACTTAAGATTATAATCTTATAAAAAGAAATTTATGGGTGATTTAAGCCAGATGTTACCAATTGTTTTATTGTTTGGAGTAATGTATTTTTTTCTTATACGTCCTTCAATGCAAAAGCAGAAGAAAGAACGAAAGTACGTTGCCGAGATTAAAACAGGCGATAAAGTGGTAACAAAAAGTGGAATGCATGGCAAGATTTTAAGTCTAAACGACGACGGAACTTGTATCATAGAATCCGGTGCTGGAAAGATGAAGTTTGAGCGCTCTTCCCTTTCTATGGAAATGAGTGTGAAGCTTAATGACAACAAGCTCATTAAGAAGTAAGAATTCTTTCACAATATTAAAAACCTCCAGCTTTTTGTTGGAGGTTTTTTTTATTTTTATTCGCCAAAAAATCAAGTTCTTTTGAATGAATTTAATGAGTGTCTTTTAGTATTCGCAATAAGCTCTTATTTTTCTTTTCCTACTAGCTCACAAATCCCAACAATTACTTCAATTGCTTTTTGCATACTTTCTACAGGGACATATTCAAATCTCCCATGAAAATTATGCCCTCCCGCGAAAATATTAGGACAAGGAAGTCCCATAAAGCTCAATTGAGAGCCATCAGTACCACCGCGAATGGGCTTTATTAATGGAGCTATATCTGCATTTTTCATTGCTTGTTCAGCAATATTAACGATGTGCATTACGGGTTCAATTTTTTCGCGCATATTAAAATATTGATCCTTAATTTCGACAGTAACCACTTCTTTTCCGAGCTGTGCATTTAGTTCACCAGCTAGCTTTAGCATTATTTCTTTTCTAGCTTCAAAATGTCCCTTGTCGTGATCTCTAATAATGTATTTTAATTGAGTGCTATCTACTTCGCCTTTTACGCTATATAAGTGAAAAAAGCCCTGTCGATCCTCTGTATGTTCTGGGGTTTCCAATCTTGGTAGCGAGTTAATATAGTCGGTAGCGATATACATACTATTTACCATTTTTCCTTTTGCATACCCAGGATGAACAATTTTTCCTTCGACGGTCACTAATGCTCCAGCAGCATTAAAGTTTTCATACTCTAATTCGCCTATTTGGCTCCCGTCCATAGTATAAGCCCAATCTGCACCAAATTTCTCCACATCAAATTTATGAGCTCCGCGGCCTATTTCTTCGTCGGGAGTAAAGCCAATTCGGATGGTGCCGTGTTTAATTTCTGGATGGTTCACTAGATATTCCATTGCGCTAATAATTTCAGCAATACCAGCTTTGTCATCTGCTCCTAAAAGCGTTGTCCCATCAGTAGTGATTAAAGTTTGACCTTTATATAATAATAGATCTTCAAAATAATCTGGTGATAGGATGATGTTTTCTTTTGCATTTAATACAATGTCTTTACCATCATAATTTTCAATAATTTGAGGGTTCACCTTGGCTCCTGTAAAATCTGGTGTGGTGTCAAAATGAGAAACAAAACCAATCGTAGGTGTTTCGTGATTCACATTACTAGGCAGCGTAGCCATAATATACGCATTTTCATCAATCGTAACCTCTTGTAGCCCAATTTCCTTTAGCTCTTGCACGAGTGCATTTGCAAGGTTCCATTGTTTAGCGCTGCTCGGTGTCGTGTCGCTATCGGGATCACTTTCAGTATCTACGGTAACGTAACTTACAAATCTTTTGATGAGTTTTTCTTTTGAAATCATTGTGTTGGTTTTAATCGTTTGCTTACTAAAGATTCAAAGTTAATACTAATTTTATCTCAATAACTATGAGTGTTCTATTTTCTGAAAAGACAATTTTAAGTGTTATTTTTGTAGCATATTTTAAATCTATGTACAAAAGCGTTCTCCGTCCCATTTTATTTTCATTCGATCCAGAAAAGGTGCATTATTTTACTTTTGGTTTGATAAAGTTGTTTTCTAATTTAGGTTTTGGCGGAATCTTTCGAAGTTTATACAATGTTAAAAATCCAAAATTACAACGGGAAGTATTTGGTTTAAAATTTGATAACCCAGTTGGACTAGCAGCAGGCTTTGATAAAAATGCGGTGTTGTATAATGAATTGGCAAATTTTGGGTTTGGCTTTATCGAAATAGGAACAGTAACACCAAGCGCCCAAGAGGGGAATCCAAAACAAAGACTCTTTCGATTAAAAGATGATAAGGGGATTATCAATAGAATGGGCTTCAATAATAATGGACTTCAAGAAACCATTCTTCAGCTTAAAAAGAACAAGCACAAATTACTAATCGGAGGGAATATTGGAAAGAATACTGCCACAGCACCAGAAAATTATACCGCAGATTACTTAGAATGCTTTTATGCATTACACCCATATGTGGATTATTTTGTGCTAAATGTGAGCTGCCCAAACGTAGGGAGTGACGCAAAATTAAACGATCGCGATTACCTTCAAGAATTAATAACCGAAGTTCAAAAGGCAAATAAAACATTTGAAAAGCAAAAACCTATTCTCTTAAAAATTGCGCCCGATTTAAACAACGACCAACTCGATGAAATTGTGGAATTGGTTCAAATCACAAATTTAGACGGTGTCATTGCGAGCAATACATCAACAAAAAGAGATGGTCTTAAGGCCAGTGGCGAAATGCTTTCTGAGATTGGATATGGTGGGTTAAGTGGTCAACCCATTAAAGAAGACAGTACCCGAGTAATTCGTTATTTGTCTCAAAAAAGTAATCTTGCCTTTCCAATTATAGGAGTGGGAGGGATTCATAGCGCAGAAGATGCGTTAGAAAAAATAAAGGCAGGCGCCACATTGGTTCAGATTTATACAGGGTTCATCTATGAAGGCCCTAGTTTGATTAAGAAAATAAATAAGGCTGTGTTGAATGCGGGATTATGAATTTTTTTTTGTCTAAAATTGAAAAATAACCCTGCCGAATTTTGGTTAATGATAGTTGTATTTTATTAAAATTATATCTGTAATCCACCCCGGAATAAATACGGGTCAGGCCGTTGCCCTAAACGCAGAAGTAATATTTATGCCATATAGTAATTGGTAACTGCTAGTTTAATGAGTGTTGCTCATGCAAAAGAAGAAATATAGTTGAGTTATTTAATTCATTTTATAAATATCACTCATTGTCTGGCCTAACGCTGTCGATACCTACAATCAAATAAAAATCAATTAATTGCCGCTTAACCTAAACCAAAAACACGTTGTTAGAAAACCTCTATTTATTCTCACTAGCAACCATGGCATTGGCAATAAGCCCAGGGCCAGATAATATTTATGTGCTTACACAAGCAATGGTTAATGGAACTAAAAGTGGTATTGCAACTACGGCAGGATTAATTAGCGGCTGTATTGTTCACACTACGCTGCTAGCATTTGGAGTTTCAGCATTGGTTACTGCTAACGAGAATGTTTTCTATGCTATAAAAATCTTTGGAGCGGTGTATCTTTTATACTTGGCATATCAAGTTTTTAAAAGTGACGGGACCATTTCTTTCAGTACCAATGCTCCTAAAAAATCACATCGAGAACTTTTCAAACAAGGTGTAATCATGAATCTACTCAATCCCAAAGTGATGGTTTTTTTCCTCTCGTTTTTCCCCGCTTTTTTGTGGGAACCTTCTCTAAATACAGTGTCTCAATTTTATATTTTAGGAATTACTTTTATGATAGTGAGTTTTTTGGTTTTTAGCCTTGTTGCTTTATTAGCAGGATCTATTTCGAACTATACTTTAAAACATAAAGGTATTGGTGTTTTTATGAAGTGGTTGCAAATTATAGTTTTTGTTGGTATTGCCATTTTTATTATGATACCTTCTTAGTGGGTTTTTAATTTGTAGATTCAAAAATCAGAATAATGCTCCTTCCTCCAACGGCATAGAATTATGAGATAACACAAGTAAAGAGCTAAGGTGTATCGTGAGAAGAATCGGTCTCGTGTTTATTGCGGGGTGAATTTCTAAATATCTTTAAAGATTTAGAGGTTTTTTATGCGAAATTCGGAAGGAGCCTTTTATCTCAACCTCCCTCAAGGTATTAATTTCAATTACTTATTTTAAAGATAACGAGTTTCCTTCCTAAAGGAGCAACTAAAAGGTGTGTTCAAATTAAAATTTAAAAAGGATACAATATTATAATTTTTCATTTCTAGATTATAATCAAAGAACACCCACCCAACCTTGCTCGAGTAAGGAGTTTTAAATATCTGCTTTTTTTAATTATCGTTATTTATAGCAGTATAAAATTCATAATTCTGAATTCATAATTATCAATTGAATTCCTATCTTTACCTTAATGCAAAAAGTAAAAATTATAGAGTGTCCTCGAGATGCAATGCAAGGTATAAAGGATTGGATTCCTACAGAGAAGAAGGTGCAATACATTCAGTCTTTGTTGCGCTGCGGTTTTGATACTATTGATGTAGGGAGTTTTGTTTCTCCAAAGGCAATACCGCAAATGGTGGACACGGCTGAAATGCTTTCGCAATTAGACCTGTCTAGAACTTCAAGTAAGTTACTCGCGATAGTGGCAAACGTGAGAGGCGCCGAAGCTGCTGTAACACATAACACGATTGATTATTTAGGCTATCCTTTTTCTATTTCGGAGAACTTTCAAATGCGGAATACCCACAAAACAATTGCACAATCTATTGATACACTTTCTCAAATATTAGAAATTGCCGATAACAATAATAAAGAAGTAGTGACATATCTTTCTATGGGTTTTGGAAATCCTTATGGGGATCCTTGGAATGTTGATATCGTAGGAGAGTGGGCTGAGAAACTAGCTAGAATGGGTGTGAAGATTTTGTCTCTAAGTGATACCGTAGGAACTTCCACACCAGAAACGGTTGACTATCTTTTTTCGAATCTTATCAAGAAATATTCTGCAATAGAGTTTGGTGCGCATTTGCACACAACGCCCGCTGCTTGGCACGAAAAAATGGATGCTGCATACAAGGCAGGATGTGTTCGTTTTGATGGGGCAATTCAAGGTTTTGGTGGCTGTCCAATGGCAAAAGACGAACTAACAGGAAATATGCCTACTGAAAAAATGCTGAGCTATTTCAATACAGTAAAAGCAGATAGCAATATCAACCCAATGAGTTTTGAAAGCGCTCATAATGAAGCGAGTAAAATATTTCACACTTACCATTAACGGGAGAATTACAGAATG
The DNA here is from genome assembly GCF_047731265.1 of Patiriisocius sp. Uisw_017. Lineage (GTDB taxonomy): Bacteria > Bacteroidota > Bacteroidia > Flavobacteriales > Flavobacteriaceae > Patiriisocius. The sequence continues at coordinate 2,164,698 of NZ_CP159835.1, forward strand.
TATAATATAGATTAAAAAATGACGGTATTTATAGGTTTGGAATAATAGCATACCCGAATTCTAAACCTAGATTGGTACTGAAATTGAAATTAAATTCAAATGAAAAAGACGCTACTTCATATTCCATTATCTATAGTCCAAACAGTACCTTCCATATTCCGAAGTAAACAGACAATTCTCTTTCTTCTTAGCTCTTTCTTCTTATTTCTAAACGCTTGTAAATCCACAAAAAATTTGGAAGTAAAAGACAAGGACACTGTTGTAATAAAATTAATACAGGTAAATGATGTGTATGAAATCGCACCCTTAAAAGGAGGAAAAGTTGGAGGAATGGCTCGTGTGGGCCATATTTCAGATTCGATAAAAAAAGCATTTCCTAATTCGTATTTAGTAATGGGAGGCGATTTTTTGAATCCGTCCTTATTGGGAACATTGAAAATAGATGGCAAACGTATCAAAGGAAAACAAATGATCGAAGTGATGAATGCGATGGATTTTGATATAGCAACTTTCGGCAATCACGAATTCGATTTAAATCTCAATGAGCTTCAAGACCGATTGAATGAAAGTGAATTTCAATGGACTTCAGCAAACGTATTTCAGAAAAATGGAGAAGACATTCGCGTTTTTAATACCATCAAAAATGGCGACAGTATTCCTATTCCCGAAAAGGTTATTTACGATATTCCAATTGGGAAAGAATATCCATTGCGCCTAGGGTTTTTTAGTGTGACCCTTGACTCAAATCCGGTGGATTGGGTGTATTATAGCGATTATATGTTAGAAGCCCGTTCTGCTTATACTGCACTGGAACAATCAAGAGCAGATATCATAATTGGCTTGACCCATTTAAGTATTGATCAAGACAAAGTAATTGCTGAAAGCCTTCCTGGTGTAGCTTTAATTATGGGAGGACACGAACATAAAAATATGTTAGTATCAACTAGTGGTGCCACGATTGCAAAAGCAGATGCCAATGCGAAAACAGTATATGTGCACACCTTGCGATACAATACAAAAACAGAGCAACTAAAAATAGACTCTGAATTATTAGCAATTAATGATAAAGTGTCATCCCTGTCCAGTATAAAAGAAATTGTAGACCGATGGGAGAAAGTCTTAGATGCTGAAATTAAACAGGTGATTGCAAATCCTTATGAGATAATATATGAGACCCAAGTTCCACTTGTAGTTACTGATGCTGCAAACCGAAGTACTCAAAGTGATTTAGGTATAATTATAACCGAAGCAATGGCCAAAGGATTTGATATTCCTGCGGAAGCAGCCATCGTTAACGGGGGGTCTTTTAGACTGGACGATACGCTCGAAGGGGAAATTACTAGCATCGATATTTTTAGGGTATTGCCCTTTGGTGGCATTGTCTTAAAGGTGGAAATGATGGGTGCTCTTTTAAAGGAAGTATTGGATTATGGAGAATCACAAAAAGGGACTGGTGCCTTCCTACAACGTTATAATATTGAAAATAAAAATGGCGTTTGGCTTATAAATGGCGTTAATATTAACGAAGATCAATCTTATACCATAGCTGTGAGTGATTTTTTATTGAAAGGATATGACATTCCGTTTTTGACACCTCAGAACAAAGGCGTTATAAATGTCTACAACCCTAAAGCCTTTGAACCCGCTTACGATATTAGAAAAACCGTTATTGATTTTATGAAAAGGAGTTATACCTTGGATTAATTATTCTTTCCTTTTTTAAACTTTCTAAGAATCTTATTTATAATAAACCTATATAAATACTTATTTTTGAAGACTAAAATATTTAAACCTGAACTAAATTACACCTATGAAATTCATTAAATATTTTTTTATTTTAGCATTGGCAGCCTTAGTTGTAATACAGTTTATTCGTCCTGAAAAAAACAGCGAAGGTTATGAAACAGTAGCGTTATTTGAAGCAGATGCAAATGTATCACCAGCAATGACAGAGTTGTTTAAAGCCAATTGCTACGATTGCCACAGTGCACAAACCCAATATCCTTGGTATGCAGAGATCCAGCCGGTACGTTTTTGGTTAGAGGACCATGTAAAAGATGGGAAGAAGCACTTTAATGTTTCTGCTTGGGATTCGTATTCGGCTAAAAAGAAAGACCATAAGCTAGAAGAACTTATTGAGTTTGTAGAAGAAGGGGAGATGCCCTTAGATACCTATACCTGGCTTCACGGCGATCTTAGCGAAGAGCAAACAAAACAAATCCTAGATTGGGCAGCAATAAGCCGTTTAAAGTATCAAAAAGAGATGGCTGGCTTGTTGAAGTAGCAGTTTTTTGAGATTTTATAAGGTTTAGGGTTGGCAACTAAAAAACATTGGATTGTGTGTCGTTAATTGTGATACACATTTGTTAACAATAATATAAAAACGCACTTTTTAAGATCATATTCTCCGGCAAATCTTATTAAAAATCAAATCAAATCAAATCAAATATTGTATTTAAATTATTATATTCACTCGATTTAAAAATTTTTAAATGAAAAATAAATATAAATTATTGATGTTAGTTCTCGTATTGTTTTGTTCTCATTTCACAGCACAAGCACAATTTAGTGAATTCGAACATGAGGGTATTGGCCGCCAATATATCTATTATGAGCCTGTAAACTTAAATGAGCAAATGCCTTTGGTATTTGTTATGCATGGATTCACCGGTGATGCTAACAGTATGAGGAATTATTCTGAAATGAATCAATTTGCAGACCAATATGGTTTTGCTGTTTGTTATCCTAGAGGAACTATCGATTCGAATGGATATCGATTTTGGAATGTAGGTTATGCATTTCACGAAAATGAAACTGTAGATGATGTCGGGTTTTTAACTGAATTGGCAGCGTATCTTCAATTAACCCATGGTTTGAATCCAGACTATACCTTTGCAACTGGTTTTTCTAATGGTGCAGAAATGTGTTACATGCTTGCTTGTCAATCATACGACACATTTAAGGCTGTGGCACCTGTAGCAGGGATGATTTTACAAGAAATATTAGACGAATGTGACAATAGTCCTCCAATCCCTTTGTTCGAAATACATGGTTCCCAAGATGACGTAACACCTATTTCTGGAGACCCAAATAACAATGATGGATGGGGAGCTTACCCAAGTATTCCTTTTACCATAAGTTATTTTTCAGACAAGAACGAATGCACAACTGTGGTGACAGAAACACTACCAAATATAGATCCCTCAGATGGGAGTTATATCGTTAGTGAAAAACACCTAGATGGCATTAACAATAATGAAGTTTGGTACTATGAAATAGTTGGTGGAGGACATGATTGGCCAGGGGCTTGGGGAAATATGGATATTGAAGCCGGGGAAGAAGCTTGGTTGTTTTTTCAAAAATATATCGATGATATATTGTCAACTTCTACTTTTGTATCGCTAGAAAAAAGTATTCTTGTTTTTCCAAATCCTACCAGTAACCTAATACACATCGAAAGTAGTGCTGAGGTAGAACTTCAAGAGGTAATTCTTTACAATACTTTAGGCATAACTATTAACGCAAAGTTTATTAATGAAAGTATTGATATATCTAATTTAGATACGGGTATTTATTTATTGAATATTAAAACTTCAAAAGGCAACCTAACAAAAAAGGTTGTAAAAAACTAAATTATATATTTTAGATAGCGGTAAGTTCTTAAAAACAGTTGATAGAATTATCAAAGAAATTAAATTAGAGCCATAATTAATTGTCAATGTTGTTTTGTGTTTTAAAAAATATCAAAGTAAAAAACACTCCTGTTGGTCGCATATATATGCAATGCAGGAGTGTTTACTTAATTAAAAGTAAAGTTGTATTTGGAACCTGCCTCTCGTGCCTCTGGCAAGCAGGGTTGTAGAATTTTTATAAATCTGACTTTTGACCATAAAAATAAAAAGTGGAATTTGTAAAATTCAGGCAGTATTTAACGCTAGATTAAACTGCTTTTTTTCTGCACGGACTTTTATATTCTAACACCTTCCCAAGCATGCTTTCATAAGATCATATTAGCATACCTGCTATAAGGATTAATCAATTCCTTCTTTCTTAATATGTCACATATATTAAAAAATAAAAACCTAGAAATTCATATTGACCTTCCTCTTGAAAATTATAACTTTTCAAGATTTGATTGGACCGGGAAAATTGTGAAAGTGAAATTTCAAAATATTCAATTGACCAGTATGGAAAGCTATGGTTTTCAAAATGAGAATCACGTAGGAAAAGGGTTTTATAATGAATTTGGGATTGATACTGCATTAGGCTTTGATGAAACAGATATTGGTGGTTGGTTTCATAAAATAGGCGTGGGACTATTAAGAAAAGGGGATGCTAAATACAGCGCTAATAAAAATCACGAGATTCAACCAGCCGAGTTTAAAATTACTACTGCATTAGATAAGCTTTTAATTTGCTGCAAATCAAAAATCATAAATGGCTATTCGTATGTATTGAAAAAAGAGATTGAATTACAAGATAATAGTTTCTCCGTTAAATATTATTTAAAAAATACCGGTAAAAAAGATATTATAACAGATGAATACGTTCACAATTTTATAGCAATTAATAAAGAATTAATTGGGGGTAACTATACACTGAAATTTCCATTTCAATTAAAACCTTTGTTATTTATAGAATCTGTTAATCCTGAACAAAAAGTTGAAATCGGACGAAATAACATCAAATTTAGTGGTTGCCCTTTGGAGACTTTCTTTTTTAGTAACCTCACAGGTTTCGAAAATGTCGATGCACAATGGGAATTATTAAACCTTGAAAGTAGCATAGGGCTAAGTGAAACTGGAAGTTTTCAAACAAACAAAGTGAATCTTTGGGGAGCAAACATGTTATTAGTCCTGAGTTATTTTATGACATCTCGATTAAACCCGGTCAATCAACTCAATGGTTTAGGAAGTATAATGTTTTTAGAATAAGTTAAAACGTCTGGTAACAACCAGTATCTTATATCATTTAGTGCCGCGGCTACCCTACTCAATGTATTCCTCTCGACTAACGACCAAATTCTTTGGTTTTTTTAAAGACAAACCAATCCTTGAGCTAAATACTTTTAGAACCTGCACTAAGAACATAACACATCTTGCTGTTTCCAGCTTTTGAAAGATTGAGGCATATTTACAATTCTAACCAACAATATAATTGGAATGAAAAAAATTGGAAGTCTTTTTTTGCCTGCAGTTGTCTCCTTCAGCTATAAAAATGAAAAAAAGTCAAATACTTCAGATGAAAGCACTCAGGTTACCTTGTATTATAATGGTGATATTCTTACGATTGTGGACGATGTTCCAAGCTATGCTGAAATAGTCGTCGTCAAAGATGGAGACATTGCTTTTGTGGGTGATGCTTCTAAAGTAGCTGTCTGGGAAGATTTCAATCCTAAAAAAACAGATTCAAAGGGGAAGACCCTCTTACCTGGTTTTATTGATGGGCATGCACTTTTTGCGAGCTTTTCTGCCCAAGCTATTGGTGCTCAAATCTTACCGCCGCCAGATGCTGGAGCAAAAAACATACCTGCACTCATAGCGATTCTTAAAGAATGGAATACACCTAAAAATAGAGCACTTACAGGCTGGGTTTTTGGATCAGGTTTTGATGATTCTGTTTTAGAATAAAAATGGTTTTTAACTAAGGAGGATTTAGATAAAGTGACTATGGAATTCCCTATTATGATTATCCATATCTCAGGTCATTTCGCATCCTTAAACTCAAAAGGATTAGAAATGATGAGCACTACACCCGAAACTAAAGATCCAGATGGTGGTATCATTAGACGCGTGCCCAATAGTCAAGAACCAAACAGTGTATTAGAAGAATTCGCCGCTATTCCCTATTACTCAAAAGCACTCACACCAGCTTCAGAAGAAGCACTTTTATAATTTATGACTGCAGGCCAAGAAATGGCTTTGTCTTTTGGCTATACCACAGCGCAAGAAGGACGCGCCATGGAACAACACGATATGCTAGCAACATTTGCTGAAAAGGATTTTTGGAAATTAGATATTGTATCGTATATAGATTATGTCTAGGCACAACATATGGAAAGCAAATGGTACAAGAAAGAGTATGAAAATCGCTATCGCTTAGCAGGTCTTAAATTAACTTTATATGGATCACCACAAGGAAGAACTGCTTGGAGAACAAAACCATATTTACTAGCGCCACACGGGGCAGTTGACAGATATGTTGGCTACCCTGCAATATCTCGGGAAAAAGATGTTTTAGCGATATATGAAAAAGCATTTAAAAATGATTGGCAAGTTCTTACCTGCGCAAATGGTGATGCTGCTTTGAATCAAATGATTCGAACCATATCTAAAGCAGCTAAAAAATATGGAAACGACGATAGGAGAAATCTATTAATTCATGGTCAATATGTGAGAGATGAACAACTAGACTCTTTTAAAGATTTAGATGTTATCGCTTCATTATTCTCGCTACCTACTTTTTACTGGGGTGACTGGCACAAAGAGATTATTGGGGACTCATTAGGCAACAGAATTAGTCCCGCAAGAACGGTGCTAAACAAAGGTTTGAAGGTCACAATACATACAGATGCTCCTGTGGCATTGCCCAATTTAATGCGTGCGGTTTGGACGGCAGTCAGCAGAATATCGCGATCAGGAAATGTCATTGGCGAAGGTGAAAAACTAAGCTCCTACGAAGCATTAAAATCCATTACAGATTGGAGTGCTTATCAGCATTTTGAGTTGGATACTAAAGGTACGTTAGCACCCGGGAAATTGGCAGATTTGGTTATTCTAGATAAGAATCCATTAAAAGTGCCGGTTGACGAAATTAAGGACATTCAAGTTCTAGAGACTATCAAAGAAGGGGTTGCTATTTTTAAGAGGTGATTGTATATTCTGATATATGGCTCCACATTCGTTAGTTTAGTTAATTACAGCAATGAAAAGAGATTTCTACGTGTTCTATCAAACATTCTAAAGAAATAGAACTTCTAATTTGATTAGGAGATGGGTTTCTTATTAAACCATAAAAGGCAGAGACACGGCTTCAACTTCAATGGGCAAATGGTACTTATGACGAGGAATAAAAACGCTTGGGAAGACTTTTTTTTGAGTATAAATGTCGCTTCAATTTCTACTAAATCACTTATTTTCAAATTTTAACATCTATAAAGCAATGTAAATGAGTGTCTTAATAAATATTTCACTTTCTTATTTTAATTTAATCTAAATAAGCTTGCCAGAACTAAAATCAGCTAGTATTTTTGCATCTTAAAAATAAACTATTCATAATAAATCTAAATAAGAAAACAATGATTCTCTTAAAAAATAAAACAGTTTTACTCTCCATTTCTTTACTAACGCTTTTTGGCTCTTGTTCTGATGATGACGATACCGTTGTAGTTGCAATAGAAAATACTGTAGAGGTCCCTGCAAATTATTCTTTTTCAAGAAATGGTGAATCTACTGTTTCGTTTTCAGGTCAAACAACTCGCATACAGATGGCAGAAGAAATGATAACTGCCTTTTTTGAGCCAACCAACACTGTTGAATCCCTAAACGCAATGTATGCTCACGAGGAAGGTGCTGCAAATTTTTCTAATAATGCACTTAACAGTTCGAATAAAAATATCAAAAGTAAAGTAGCAACTTCTATTGATTTCTTTGCTGCAAATGCTGCGGAATCTGCTCAAATAAAGCAAGATTTTGAAACTTTTATCGCTGGTCAAGTTAATGAAGTGTTTCCTGCTTGGGAAACATTAGCAACCCCAGGCGTGCCAGGACAAATTGCTGAAGGTAGTACGCCTCGCTACGTCAATGCAAAAGGATTAGAATATGATCAAGCATTTGTAAAAGGATTGATGGGTGCTTTGATGACAGACCAAATGTTAAACAACTATTTAAGCACTGCCGTCTTAGATGCAGGACAAAATATTGAAAATAATAATAGCGATACTACAGAAGAGGGAAAGCCTTATACTACCATGGAACACAAATGGGATGAAGGTTATGGTTATCTTTTTGGAAATGCACCAAATGCTGCGAATCCACTAGAAACTATAGGTGATGATGATAATTATTTAAACAAGTATTTAGGACGCCAAGAAGGAGATCCCGATTTTGCGGGGGCTTCTCAGAGAGTATTTAATGCTTTTGCATTAGGTCGTGCTGCAATTGTGGCAAAAAATTATGAGTTAAGAAACACGCAAGTTGAAATCATTCGTAAAGAAATTTCTGAAATGATAGGGATTAGAGCGGTGTACTATTTGCAAATTGCAAAAATAGGATTTACCAGTGGTGAAATAGGAGCAGCGCTTCACGATCTTTCAGAAGGATATGGTTTTGTTTACAGCCTTCAATTTAGTCGAAACCCTGAAACAAATCAACCTAATTTTTCTACAGCGGAAGTTAATTCTTATTTGGCAACAATGCTTGAAACATCTCCAAATGGTTTATGGGACATTCCTTTTGAAACACTAGATGAGCTCTCTAATACGATAGCGGCAAGGTTCGATTTTACAGTAGCAGAAGCAAATAATTAATTCCCTGAAAAAGATAGTCCATTATGAAAATGAAAAATTATATACAAATAACAGCAGTAGCTTTATGTACTTTGTTTATGTACGCCTGTTCTGAAGATGATGCTGAACCTTTAAATATAGAGACAGGCATATCTTTTGATCGTGCTGCGATACTTTTAAACTGGAGTGATAATATTATCATCCCATCTTTTACAAATTTTGAAACAGAAACAAACGCACTTGAAGTAGCCACACAAGTGTTTGTAGATAATCCAACCAACGAAACGTTGGAGGTGCTTCAGGCCAGTTGGTTTACCGCTTATCTGGGTTTTCAAAATGTGTCTATTTTTGAAATTGGTAGAGCTGAAGAGATTAGCTATCGAAATAGGTTAAACGCATATCCTACAAGTGTTTCAAAAATCAATAATTTTATTGAAAATGGAAATGTCAATTTAGATTTACCCTCTTCGTTTGATGCACAAGGATTTCCTGCTTTAGATTATCTTTTATATGGTTTAGCTCAAACCAATGAAGAAACATTAGCTTTTTACACAACAAATACAAATGCCGTAGCTTATAAAACGTTATTAACTGCGGTATCACAATCAATTCAATCTCTAACACAGCAGGTTCTTGCCAGTTGGACAGGGGGTTTTAGAGAATCATTTGTAGCTAATACAGCCTCTTCTGTAAATGGATCTGTAGATAAAGTAACTAATGACTTTATTTTTTATTATGAAAAAGCGCTTCGTGCAGCAAAGGTAGGGATCCCAGCAGGTATCTTTTCAAACGATCCTTTGCCACAAAATGTGGAAGCCCTTTATAAAGGTGACATATCTAAAGAGCTTTTAATGGCTTCCATCAAAACAACACAAGACTTTTTCAATGGAAAGCATTTTAATAGCAGTACTATAGGAGCAGGATATAAAGACTATTTAGATTTCTTGAATACTATTAAGGATGGAGAAGATTTAAGTGTTTTGATTAATGGGCAGTTCAATGTGGCTATGGAAGAGGCGATTACCCTGAATGATAATTTTGTTGTCCAAATTGAAAACGATAATAGTAAATTGTTAGAAGCTTATAACGAATTGCAACGTAATGTGGTATTTATCAAGGTCGATATGCTGCAAGCACTAAGCATTGATGTAGATTATGTAGACGCTGACGGTGACTAATGAGCAACACTTTTCTTACATATTGTAATAAACAAGTAGAGGCCGCCCCTTTGGCGGTCTTTCGTATTTTATTTGGTCTAATGATGCTTTTTAGTGTCATTAGGTTTTGGTCCTATGGGTGGATTGATCAATTGTATATCCAGCCTTCCTTTTCTTTTAGTTATTACGGTTTTGAATGGGCACAGCCTTTAGGTATTTATACCTATGGGCTGTTTGCAGTTTGTGGGATTTCCGCTTTATGCGTGGCCTTGGGTTATAAATATAGATTGGCCATTGTTATCTTTTTTTTAAGCTTTACTTATATTGAGTTGATGGATAAAACCACGTATCTCAACCATTATTACTTTGTGAGTTGTGTGAGTTTTATGATGATTTTTTTGCCGGCACATCGCTATTTTTCCGTGGATGGGTATAAGAATAAAAAATTATCTTCATTTACAATTCCACAATGGACCATTAGTAGTTTAAAAGTGATGCTTGGTATTGTCTATTTTTATGCGGGTTTAGCAAAACTCAATAGCGATTGGTTAGTAGAGGCAATGCCCCTCAAAATATGGTTACCCTCAAAGTATGATATTCCATTGATAGGCGATCTAATGCAACAGGAATGGTTGCATTACGCCTTTAGTTATGGAGGCGCTGGTTATGATTTACTAATTCCATTTTTATTGCTCTATAAACGCACGCGCTGGTTTGCATTTGCCTTAGTGGTTGTGTTTCATGTGTTAACAAGAGTGCTGTTTCCCATCGGTATTTTTCCTTATGTAATGATTGTAAGTGCACTCATCTTTTTTGAGGCGTCTTTACATCATAAAATACTTGCTTTTATTAGTCGTTTGTTTAGAATTTCAAAATCAAAAATGGATGGTCTGGCTACCGTTTCAAAAAGCGAAACTATTTCAAATATTAGTCCTGTTATTATAGCTGTTTTTTTAAGCATCCAATTACTTTTGCCTTGGCGTTATTTAGGTTATCCTGGAGAGTTGTTTTGGACTGAAGAAGGCTATCGATTTTCCTGGCGCGTTATGTTAATGGAAAAAGCAGGGTATGCTCAGTTTACATTAAAAGATGCTGTGTCTGGAAAGCAATTCGCCATAAACAATAGCGATTTTTTAACGCCTTTTCAGGAAAAACAAATGAGTGCCCAACCAGATTTTATATTGGAATATGCACATTTCTTAGGAAATCATTTTGAAGCACAAGGGCATCAAAATATTGCGGTATTTGTAGAAAGTTATGTGGCATTGAACGGTAGATTGAGTCAACGGTATGTAGATCCTAAGATAGATTTAATGCAAGTAACCGATAGTTTTGCCCCTAAGGATTGGTTGCTTCCATTTGGAGATGTAATAAAAGGATTTTAATTAACATCTCGCTAACCCACCTCAAAGGGTGGATTCTCTCCTCCGCTTTGAAGGGGATGCTGGAAGGGGATGTTGAACGTTTAATTAAAACAAAAACACGTTAGTGAATATTTTTAAAATACTGTTTTTTTTATTTCTAAGCATTTCTGCGTTAGCGCAATATACAGTGTCAGGCACCATAGTTTCAGAGATAGATCAATCGCTTATTCAAGGAGCTGAGGTGTATAACGTAACCTTAGGAACTTCAGTAAAAACAAACAATCAAGGTGTTTATGTTTTTGAAAATATTCCTACCGGCACCTATGATTTTGCTGCTTTTGGTTTTGCTTACGATGTGTTTGAAATGTCAAAGGAAATTGCAGCAAACACGACACTTAATTTTAATTTGCAACCCTTAGGAGAGTCTTTAAGTGAAGTACTGATTATTACACGAAAAGAAAAAATATTTGCCTTAAAACAATTAAAAGACGTAGAAGGGACTGCCATATATGCGGGTAAAAAAAGTGAAGTTGTAGTAATGGATAATCTTATCGTAAATCTTGCGAGTGGTAACGCACGTCAAATATATGCGCAGGTGGTTGGTCTTAATATTTATGAAAATAATGACGCTGGATTGCAGCTCAATATAGGGGCACGCGGATTGAATCCTAATAGGACAGCCAATTTTAATACCCGTCAAAATGGATATGATATTAGCGCAGACGTGCTGGGTTATCCAGAAAGTTACTACACGCCACCTGCAGAGGCGATTGACGAAATCCAAGTAGTGCGTGGTGCAGCTTCATTGCAATTTGGTACGCAGTTTGGTGGGCTCATTAATTTTAAATTGAAACAACCCAATCCCAGTAAAAAAATAGAATGGATTTCTAGGCAGTCTTTAGGGAGTTATGATTTGTTTACTAGTTTCAATAGTGTAAGTGGAACCGCAGGTAAACTCAGCTATTATGCCTACGGTAACTATAAAAACGGAAATGACTTTAGACCCAATTCCCAATTTGAATCTTTTCAGGGTTTTGCTCATGTGGGGTATCAAGTTTCAGAAAAAACCAAGGCAGTATTTGAATTTTCATACTTAAATTATTTAGCCCAGCAAGCAGGTGGTTTGACTGACTCCCAGTTTGAAGAAGATCCTACCTTTAGTAACAGAACACGCAATTGGTTTAAGGTAGACTGGAAATTGTATGCATTAAAACTCACACATGATTTTTCAATAAAAAGTAAAATTAGCTTGAATATTTTTGCTTTAGACGCTTCTAGAAAATCGGTTGGTTTTAGAGAAAACAGGGTGTCTCAACCAGACAATCTTGAGGAACCTAGAGAGCTTATCGTAGGCGCTTTTAAGAATTGGGGTGCTGAGGGTAGATTTCTAAGCGAATACACTTTCTTTGATATGCAAACCACAGCACTTTTGGGAGCTAAATTTTATCAGTCTAACAATGTGTCTGAACAAGGTCCTGGAACAAATAATAGTGATGCCGATTTTAATTTTGCTTTAGATGAATTCCCTAATTACAGACGTCAAAATAAATACACCTTTCCTAACACCAACGTCGCTTTATTTGGTGAGCAAATTTTTAATATTTCGGAAGTCCTAAAGGTAACACCAGGAGCACGATTTGAATATATTAAAACCAATGCTGACGGATTTTTTAAACAAATTAATTTTGATAATGCAGGCAATCCTATTTTAAATGAAACGATTGAAGAAGACAGAAATTTTGAACGCAATTTTTTATTACTTGGAGTAGGAATTAGTTATGATGCAACCAAAAGCATAGAGTTTTACGGAAATGTGAGTCAAAATTATCGCTCTGTAACCTTTGATGATATTAGGATTGTCAATCCTTCCATTGTGATAGATGAAAATATTAAGGATGAAAATGGATACACTTTTGACTTAGGCGCTAGAGGTAGTTTTAAAAGGTTGTTAAAGTATGACATGGGTGTCTTTTTGTTGCGCTATAATGACCGTTTAGGAGTTGTAAATAGAGCAGGAAATTTCGGAGGAGTAGAACAATTTAGAAGCAATATAGGAGATGCATTAAGTTATGGAATAGAGTCATTTATTGATTGGAATATCAACGAAACTTTTTTTAAAAAGGATGATTACAAACTCAATGTCTTTTCTAACTTATCCATTACTGAAAGTGAATATATTTCTTCAGAGTTTAATAATGTGAAAGGTAATAAAGTAGAATTTATTCCATTTGTAAATTTCAAAACTGGGATGGGCTTTGGGTATAAAAACCTTTTAGGAAGTCTCCAGTACACCTATTTAAGTGAGCAGTTTACAGATGCTTCAAATGCTGCAAGAGATTTTACTAGCCCAAGCGGTATTGTGGGTGAAATACCTTCCTACGGAATTCTAGACGCATCTTTTCAGTATACCTACAAGCGGTTTACATTAGAGACTGGCATTAACAATTTGTTAGACAATAGTTATTTTACAAGACGTGCAACAGGCTATCCAGGCCCCGGTATTATACCTAGCCAGCCTAGAACGTTTTATGGGTTGTTGCAAATAAAACTTTAAAGCTAATTATTTAGACTCTTTATTATTTCGGCTAACTCTAAAGTGAATAATGTTCCTTGAACTAAATCCTTTCATGGTATTAGTTCTTTAAAGCTCATAGCAAAACTCACCTGTGGCTCGGATGTTTTTAACAATATAGATTTACATTCTCCCTTTAATTTGCAATCACGACAAGATTTATTTTTTGTGAGTGCGCTTGTTATGTTTTTACTGAAAACAACTACTTCTTTATGGTTTAAATTGAGTCCAGTATTCCTAAAAACTAGCTGCACCTTTTTAGAGAGCATAACATTGTCTTTTTGCCAGAAAAGGGCGATACCATAATCGTTCGAGTAGATAATATGTACATTAGTCATGTCATATGTTTTTTATGTTTAATCACCATCATTATCATTAAATGTGATGATAATATTTGCAGCGCTCGCCAGATCGACTTTGCATAATGTAATTAACGTGGAGAGTTCGTTTCAAAAAGCGAGAATTGCTTCTGGATTTTCTGTTATACTATTTTCTAACGTTGAAGGTATCGCTAATAGGGCATTTTGTGCGTTTAAAAACGCTTCAGTAATACCATTTGCTCATTCATTATTTTGAAGTGTAATTCTTAAATAATCTTCAATTCTAAGGCTATTTTCAGCATTGAAATTTCCTGTATAAATATTTTTTAAAGCTTCTATATTGGCAGTTATAGCGTTTGTGGAAAGACGACTTTGGTAAGCTTCTAAAGATGAAATTTCTATGCTAGTTAAAGCTTCTTCATTTTTTGTATTTTTAATATATTCAAGATTTGCAATAAAGGCATTGATGATTCTATTTTGACTTCCATTTACGTTAGTTCCTAACTCTGGTTTAAAAAATGTTTCCAAGTTTTGCCAGATAAGTACCATATCTAAAGCGAGTGTTTCTATGTTTTGGGTGAGCGCTACTAGATATTGTTTTCTTCTTTCATTATTTGGACTAGTATTGAATGTTGTTAAAGTTGTAGCTTTATCTTGTTTAAATATTTTATCGAAGAATATCCTTTGCCCAAAGCACCAATACTGGCAATAAAATCTGTGTCAATTTCTACACTAGAGTTAATTGTATTTTCAATAATAGCAGTATTAATAGGCCATTGTTGTATTGATGAATACATAAAACTCTCTTGAATACGGCCAATATTTAATGCTTCTAATTTTTTCCATTCTAAAAATGCTCGTGTCCACGCAATCTTAATTTCGTTTAATGAAGTTAGCGTTGGGTTATTATTAAAAGCTAATGTTTTTTCATTTAATAATTTTGAAAACATCTAGTGAGAGTCTACTTGCAGGATAATAAAATTATCGTGAAGATTGGTGATTTGAAGTCGTCTCCCTTGTTCAATAATATTTTCAGGATTTTGACTGTCATCATTCCTGCAACTATTTAAAACAGTCCCAAAAAAAATAAAAAGGACGAATGTACTATTTTCATACATCATAACGATTTTAAGAATTTCAAAATACTAATTTGTTCATTAAGCGAGAGTTCTTTAAATTTTTCAGCAGACGCTGTGGCTTCTCCACCGTGCCATAAAATGGCTTCTTCAATATTTCTGGCGCGACCGTCGTGCAACAAATTTGTATGACCGTTTACTGTTTCAATAAGTCCTATACCCCGCAGAGGTCGCGTGCGCCACTCTTTTTCATTAGCATCGAAATCATTTGAGTTGTCAGCAAGGTTTTCTCCCATATCGTGCAAAAGTAAATCTATATAAGGACGTATTATTTGATGTGAAAGTGCGGCTATTATGTGGAAGCCCGTTTCAATTTTGGGTACTTGGCAGGAGGCACAGTTTATTTCATTAAAGAGTGCTTTGCCTTTTAAAACATCTTGCTCATCAAAATTTCTCCGAGCAGGCACAGCGGGGGTAGAAGAGTAAAATGCTACACTGAATAAATCTTCATCTGAAATTTCTGGAGAACCACCATTAGGAATTTCCTCACAATGTATCTGTGGATTGCAGTTTTCATTTTCAAATAGTGGTGATGTTATTCCTAAATCTTCTGCAAATGCTGCTGCAACTTGTGGTTTTAAATTTGGTTGATTCGCTTTCCACTCAAACCTTCCTATTGCCATAGTATTAGATTCGTAATCATACACATAATTGGGTTTTCAGGAAACTCCATCTCCGTCGGTATCTGTTGGATCAGCTAGCGCAATTAGGGTGCTTTCTGGTATGGCGTCAAGTAATCCCAATCCTATCATTTGATTTGCAATTCTTGGTGATTTGTTTGCGTTTCCTGAGAGCGGTCTGTACGCTAAATCAATTAAATGATATGTTGGTTTTTGTAAAGTGACAATACTACCATCTGCATATTTACTAATAACTGGCGTATACGTAATGGAGCGTTTTTCCTTCTGCTTGAATGCCGAGTATAGCTTTGTTTTGAAATTGTTTTCCATAAATAGGATCGCCAAGGCTTTCGCTATTTTCATCTGTTTGTACTAAGTTTAGTCTCACAAGGAGTCCTTTAGATTCTTCACCGTTAAATAATGGAGGTCTTTCGCGACCGTCATTAAAAATGGCAGGCGGAACAATTACGGGCATTAAATAAAGGTCCTAATCCATCACGGGCATTCTTAGATGCCGGGGCTGTTACCCAGTTTTGATTAAAAAAGGAATTTCCTACGCCAAAGGTAATACGTTCGTCAAAAGAAAGATTAGGCGCAGCAAAACCAAAAGCTCCTGGGGAAAAATTGAAAGAGGTGTTTTCACCTCCAGAAAATTCTTCTCCTTGTTCCGCTGCTAGTGCTACATAAATATTCTCGTCTGTATGACAAGAAGAAAAAAACAACAGTGAATTAAGAATGAAAGAAATAGGTTTTATTGAAATATTGATTTGATTGTTAAATGGAAAAAAAACTGATCTCGAAATAATGACGAGTTCAGTTTAAAATTAAACATATAATTGATTCCTAGAGCAACCCGAGCTTCGAGTAATTTGTTTCCAAAGGCTACTAATGCTTGCACTGCTAATTGCTCTTTAGCCCCTTCTGTAATTGTTGCTCCGTTAACGATGGCTAAATCAAATGGAATTAATGTGTTGTTAGTTTGTATAATTGCAGTACTTAGCAAGGTATTTAATTCTGCCCCAAGTACTGCCTTAGCTTCAGTTATTAAACTTGCTAAAGATGCTGCGTCTGTAGAGTTATTATAAGGACCATTATACACATTCGCAACTCCTTCAAGTTTTAGGCGAATATCTCTGTGAGTATTATCACTAAAACATGAGTGCTCATCTTCCTGGTCCTGATTAGAAAGTGCAACGGCCATAAGCTCAATAGCAAGTTCACTTCTTGAAAGTTCTGTAATACTGCTAGTCATATTATCTAATGCTTTGTCTTCCTCTAAAGCCAAAAATGTGGTTCTATAATCACCGCTCCATTCATCAATCATTACTTGTAAATGATCTGTCAATAAATCTGCACAAACAGCTAAATATTGTCTTCTGCTATCTTGATTTGCAGCGGTACCACCGTCAACAAAATCTGTAAAGGCTCTTTGCCTGTATGATTTGCAGAAGGCGTTGTATTATCTTGCCCCCATAATAGGAATTTGATTACGTGTTAGCCTGCGGTTACATTTTCTTCACCGCCATTGCCATTTGTAGTTTCTAATATTGCTATAGAAATTGAAGGGAACTCTGAAACATTATTAATAATACCAGAATCTGTCGCTCCTTCTACATAATCAACAAATGACTCATCCAGAGGCCAAGAGTTTAAAAGCCCCTCGATACCTTCAGTAGCTCCACTATCAATTGGTCCATTTGCAAAACGAAAGGCTTCAGTTGTTCCATAGCTTTCTCTTGCCGTACGCTAGGAAGATTTTCCCGCAGTAAAAGTTGTTTGTGTTGGATTGCTAACAAATTCATTAATAGCACTTTCAAGAGATTGTGCATCTACCATTGCAGCTTGGTAATTTGGTGACACTATGTCTTCTGCATAATTTAATAGTACATCAGCTTTAACAATTTGGTTGGCTGGTTCTGGAGTATTAGCGTAATCATCACCACTACAAGAGATAATAGTAGTTGTACTAAAAATTAAAATTAATGCGTTGCATTTAAATTTCTTCATCATTATTCTTTTTTAGACTTATTTAGAATTATTTTAAATAGTGCCTGAGGTGGTTTTTTTAATTCACAATTCATAATTCGGCATTCCTAGTTCTGAATTAAAAACAGTACTTTTACACGCAATTAAATGTTAATCACTTTCAATATTTTCCTCTTGGGAGGATATGCTTCAGAAAGTAAAAATAATTGCAATGACTGCACACGATAATAAAATTATAGGAGAAGGATTAACCTACGACGATGTTCTTTTAGTCCCAGCCTTTTCTGAAGTACTTCCAAGAGAAGTATCAATTCAATCAAGATTTTCAAGAAATATTACCCTAAACGTTCCCATCGTTTCTGCAGCTATGGATACCGTGACCGAAAGTGCTATGGCAATCGCAATAGCACGAGAAGGAGGAATAGGGGTATTGCATAAAAACATGAGCATTGAGCAACAAGCTGCTGAAGTTCGAAAAGTAAAACGCGCAGAAAGTGGAATGATTCAAGATCCCGTAACCTTAAAAAAAGACAATACCGTTGGTGACGCGCAAAGTACTATGCGTGAATATAGCATTGGTGGAATCCCAATTATTGACGATGCAGGAATACTTGTTGGTATTGTAACCAATAGAGATTTACGTTTTGAGAAAAATTACGCTCGCAAATTGAGTGACATTATGACCACTGAAAATTTGGTTACCACGGCTAAAGGAACTTCCTTAAAAGAAGCTGAATTAATTCTGCAAGAATATAAGATTGAAAAATTACCAGTGGTTGATGATCAGGGAAAATTACTTGGTTTAATCACGTTTAGAGACATTACAAAGCTCACTCAAAAGCCTAACGCGAATAAAGACACCTTCGGAAGGTTGCGCGTTGCAGCAGCATTAGGAGTTACGGCAGACGCTGTAGAACGTGCTACCGCCTTAGTGAAATCTGAAGTAGATGCAGTGATTATAGATACTGCACACGGTCATACCAAAGGAGTGGTTACGGTACTCAAACAAGTTAAAGCCAAGTTCCCAAACTTAGATGTTGTGGTTGGAAATATAGCTACTCCCGAAGCTGCAAAATACCTTGTAGAGGCGGGCGCAGATGCAGTAAAAGTTGGTATTGGTCCAGGCTCAATTTGTACTACGAGAGTCGTTGCTGGTGTAGGATTTCCGCAGTTTTCAGCAGTGTTAGAAGTTGCTGCAGCAATTAAGGGAAGTGGCGTGCCAGTAATAGCAGATGGAGGAATTAGATACACAGGAGATATTCCAAAAGCGCTTGCAGCTGGAGCAGATTGTGTTATGCTAGGTTCGCTTTTAGCAGGAACAAAAGAGTCGCCAGGCGAAACCATCATCTACGAAGGGCGAAAGTTTAAATCGTACCGTGGAATGGGTAGTGTGGAAGCTATGAAACAAGGGTCAAAAGATCGCTATTTTCAGGATGTGGAAGATGATATTAAAAAATTAGTGCCGGAAGGCATTGTGGGTCGCGTGCCTTACAAAGGAGAGTTGTTGGAAAGTATGACCCAGTTTATTGGAGGACTTCGCGCAGGAATGGGATATTGTGGATCAAAAGATATTGAAACTTTAAAGGAAACAGGAAGATTTGTGAAGATTACCGCAAGTGGAATTAACGAAAGCCATCCACACGATGTAACCATTACAAAGGAAGCGCCTAATTATAGTCGTTAAATTTAAAACGCTATTTAGAAATAGGAAACGCCCAATCAATTGGTTTTGATTAGGCGTTTTTTTAAAGATTTTTTTAAGCTTTAATTTTGCGTTTCGTTAGTAAAGGATTGTTAATTGCAATATGAACAACTACCTCCATACTCAGCTAAGGCGTCACAAACATACATAAGCTCATTTGTTGCTCCAAGGCACTGGTATAGCTGAGCAGCTTGGCACCATTGCATGATTTGCCCTTCTGTTGGTCCAGTATAGACTAAATTACCACAGTCAGTACCACCGCTACCGCCGCCATCTCCACTACCGTCGCCAACAGGATCGCTAAAGATATTTTCATCGGGTTCAATAACGATATTATCTCCTTCAAGATCAAAATCCATAGACACATTCTGTCTTTCTCCTGCTTCGTCCGTAAATTCAATGGTTAGAACTCCGCTCACTTTTTCTAGCGGATATTCCTGTCTAACACCATCAATTACTTGTTCGTTTCCATTTGAAACTCTTTCGTTAATTACAAGCGAAACATTTTCAATGGTAACTAATACTGCGTTATCTGGGTAACCAGAGGTATTGCCTGTATTACTTTCTCCGTCAATCATAGCGCCTACGTAATAACTATCTTCGTTGGTAAGTTTGAAAGAATAAGCAAAGAACCAAGGGTTTACAATAGTTTCTCCTAATGCTACCGGATCACCATTAAAGGTGCTTTGATAATTAAAGCTAAAGCGTTCAAAATTAGTTGAATTTTCAAGCTTAAAACTAAACTCTGCTGAACTACCTAAGTGTTTTATTTCTGTAATATCACAATTGGACTCATTTGTTGATTCATAATACTCGCCCCCTTTCATAGGGAATGAATCGCCATTTAATGTTATTAAAACATCTTGTTTTCCAAGAAAATTATCCGCAGGGTTTTCATCGTCTGAACAAGAAAGGATTACCGCAAAAAGCAATAATGTAGTAGAAATTTTTAATATTTTTTTCATCTATAAATGTTTAGCAATAAAAAAACTATTTATATGGCTAAACTACAATACCCATTAATGGGTATATTAGGCTTGATTTATATAGAATGTGCTTGTATAGGAGCATATATGTTCGACAACTTAGATTTCGTTATACATTTGTCCGCGATTGGGTTTTAGTCGCTCTCTTAAATCATCCATATGTTCTTTTCCAACTACCATATAAGCTATTGTATGCATTTCAGTAATATTTTCGGTAGCGCACAAAGTATTTTCTAGGCCTTCAGTAATGGAAAACTCTTCAAGATGTTTTACGTGATGTGTTGCAATTGGAGTTGCATTTGGACCTCTAAAGTCCCAAATTAGTTTTATGCGTTCGCTCATAATTTATTCCTTTAAAAATTTAAATTTTGTTTTAAAACAAAATTACCATAATAATTTATTTTATAGATACTTAAATAGCGCTCTAAATCGTTAGACATGCTTGTTGTCAGAACGGTGTTGTTTTCTTATTTTTGCGAACTTGAAAAATCACTTTTTGTTAAAATAAAAATTCCTATTTGGGACATAACTATGAAAAAAAATATCCTTTACAGCATTTTATTAGTCGCATTTTTTAGTACGTACGCACAATCAAAAAAAGAGGTATTGATGACTGTCGACGGCACACCTATCTATACAAAAGAGTTTGTTAGCGTGTACAACAAGAATCTTGATTTAGTTCAAGATGAATCACAGAAAACAGTTGACGGTTATCTAGATCTTTTTGTAGATTATAAATTAAAAGTGGCAGTAGCTTACGATCAAAAATTAAATGAAAACCCTACCTACCTAAAAGAATACAAAAAATATCGCGACCAATTGTCACGCAACTATCTTTATGAGACTAAAGTGGCAGAAGATTTAGCCGTTGAGGCATATGAACGTTCTCAAGAGGATATAAATGCAAATCATATTTTAATAAGAGTAGGTTATGATGCTGTTCCGCAAGACACTCTTGTTGCATACAATAAAATCAAACAGGCTTATGACAGCGCTAAGGCTGGTGAGGATTTTGTAAAATTAGTGCAAGAATATTCTGAAGAACCAGGCGCGAAGGAAAGAGAGGGTGCCTTGGGATGGTTTACTGCTTTTTCTATGGTATATCCATTTGAGTCTATGGCATATAAAACTCCAGCTGGAGAGGTTTCTGAAATAGTGAGAACTAGCTTTGGATATCATATTATAAGGGTTAATAAAAGAAGAGAAAGTAGTGCCGAGATTACTGTTTCTCACATTATGATTTCAGATAAGAACAAAGAGCAAACATTTAATCCTGAAGAGCGTATTAACGAACTATATCAGTTAACCCAACAGGGTAGTGACTTTGCAGAACTAGCTAAGCAGTTTTCAGATGATAAAGGTTCTGGTCGTTTTGGTGGAAAGCTAAAGCGTTTTAGTAAAGGGCAGTTGCGTTCAGACAAGTTTGAAGAAGCGGCATATAGTTTGCAAAATGCTGGTGATATTTCTAAACCAGTAAAATCTTCTTTTGGCTGGCACATTATTCGTTTGGAAGAAAAACACCCCAAACTATCATACCAAGAGCAACAACCAGATATTATTAGTAAAGTACAAAAAGGAGGAAGAATGAAAGTTGTTTCAGCTACGGTAAACAAAAAGATTAAAGATACTTACGGTTTTAAGGATACAGATTATCTTCCATTTTTTGAGAGTTGGATGGAAAAGGATTCTCTTTTACAAAAAAAGTGGAAATACAAGCTTTTGACACATTCTCAAAACAACGTGCTTTTTACTATAGGAGACACTGCTATTTATTATGATGTCTTCGCAAAGTACATGGAAGGACGTCAAAAAAGTGTACGAAGTGTCAATACTGTAAGTGCTATGGTTCAGGCAATGTACGATGAATTTGAAACACAGCAGCTTAAAGAGTATTTTATGGCGCAGCTTGAAATAGAGAATGAAGAGTATGCAGGTGTAATTAACGAATACAGAGATGGGTTGCTCATTTTTGATGTGATGAAGAAAAATGTTTGGGATAAGGCAAAGTTGGATACTATTGGCTTAGAGAAACATTATCAAAAAATGGGTGCTAATTTTAAATGGAAAGAACGAATAGATGCAGCGATATTTTCAGGCACTAATAAAATCGATGTCGAAAAAGCCCAACAACTTTTAAAGGATGATAAAACTCCTAAAGAAGTAAAAGAAACATTAAATGATAAAGATAATGTTCGTGTATTATTATCTGAAGGTTTGTTTGAAAAAGGGACTCGAGAAGTTCCTTCAAATGTTGTTTTTGAAGCTGGCGTAAGTGCTATAGAAAATTTTAATGATCGGTTTTACGTTTTAAAAATTAACGAAGTGATTCCTCCAAGATTAAAAACATATGACGACGTTAAAGGTAGAGTGATTAGTGATTATCAAGATTTTATAGAGGAAGAATGGATGCAAAGTTTGAGAGATACTTATGATGTTAAAATCAATAAAAAGGCGCTTAAAAAAGTTAAAAAGCAACTCAAATAATGAATAAAACACTTGCGATATTTTGTGTTTCGATACTGCCTATTAGCTGTGATTTTTTCGAGCCAAAGCCTCCTGAAAATCCTATTGCTAGAGTAAATAAGAGTTATTTATACCAAAAGGATATTGCTGATTTAATATCTAAAAATACAAGCCCTGAGGATAGCGCAAGTATCGTAAGTAATTATATCACTCGCTGGGCAACCCAGCAATTGTTGATAGATCAAGCACAAATAAACCTCTCTCCAAAAAAGATTGAAGCATACGAACGCCTTGTTACAGATTATAAAAACGATCTCTTTACCGAAGCTTACAAAGCTACAATCGTTGGAAAACAGATGGATAGTACAATAACAAATGCAGAATATGAGTCTTTTTACGCTGCAAACAAGCACAATTTTAAATTAAAGGAGGAATTATATAAACTTAGATTTATTCACGTAGACAAAGAGTTTGCAAATTTTGTTGAAACAAAGCAAAAATTAAATCGTTTTAATACTAAGGACAAAGAAGATTTAGTGAAGATGCGTTTAAAATTCAAAGCGGCAAACTTTAATGATTCAGTTTGGATTAAAAAAGAGGCTTTACTATTGCAGTTGCCCGTATTACAAATCAATCAGGATAAGTTTTTAAAAAAACAAATTTTCGCCCAAATACAAGACTCATTAGGAGTATATTTGTTGAAAATTGAAGATGTTTTAGTTCCTGGCGATATGGCGCCGTTAACAACTATAAAACCAACGATAGAGCAGATTTTGTTAAACAAGAAAAAGCTACAATTGGTTAAAAAATTAGAAAAGGATATTACCAAAGATGCGATTAAAAACAAGAATTTTGAAATTTACACACTTCAATAAAATAGCAATTTTTACAGTTTTACTGTTCCAATATGCAGCAATAGCCCAAGAAGTTATTGCCGTGGATAGTACAGGAGTTGCGCGAGAAAATCCTCAGGCTGTTACGGTAACTACAATTGAAAAAGACTCTATTAAACCGTTTAAAAGATTCAAAGCTGAAGGTGTCTCAGCGGTGGTGGGAGAGTACGTTGTTTTAGATAGTGACATAGATAAGACCTATTTAGAATTCCAACAAAACGGAGTTTCCATAGAAGGTGTTACTCGTTGCCAATTGTTAGGTAAATTAATGGAAGATAAACTCTATTTGCACCAGGCAAAAATTGATAGTATTATGGTTTCTGATGCTGAACTGAGTCCCCAGGTAGATCAATTAGTTCAATATATGATAGGACAATTGGGGAGTGAAGAAAAAGTGATTTCTTATTACCGAAAAGAGAATTTGGGGCAGTTAAAAAAAGAATTACTCGATGCAAAAAGAGATCTAGAACTAGCCAATCGCATGCAGGCAAGCGTAGTTGAAAATGTAGAAGTGACGCCAGAAGAAGTTAGGCAGTTTTTTTATGCCATACCAGAAGACGAAAGACCCGTGTTTAGCGCTGAAGTTGAGGTTGCTCAAATTGTTGTAGAGCCCGAAATAACGGAAGAAGCAAAGCAACAAGTAATTGATAAACTTAATGAGTTTAGGACAGATATTGTTGAAAACGGAGCGAGCTTCGCCACAAAAGCGGTCCTCTATTCTAAAGATGGATCAGCTGGTAAAGGAGGACTACTTCCTAGCTTTAGAAGAGCAGATCCATATGCAAAAGAATTTAAAGACGTTGCATTTTCCTTATTAGAAGGTGAGGTTTCTGAACCATTTGAAACTGAATTTGGTTTTCATATTTTAAAAGTGGATAAAATTAGAGGTCAAGAAGTAGATGTTCGTCACATTATTCTCTTTCCAGAATTATCCCAAGAGTCTATAGATACGGCAAAAGATAAAATTGAGTTGATTCGGAGTAATATAATCAATGATAGCATTTCTTTTCGTGATGCTGCTATACAATATTCAGATGATTTAGTTACTCGTAATAACGGTGGGCAGTTGGTAAATCCTTCAAACTTGGATACACGCTTTGATCTCACAAAAATGGATCCTACACTTAGTGCACAAGTATATAACTTAAAGCAAGGAGAGGTTTCAAAAGTATTTATTGACCAAGATCGCACAGGTAAAAAGACATTTAAATTTTTGACCGTTTCGGATAGATATGATGAGCATCCAGCAGATTTTATTAACGATTACGAGAAAATAAAAGACCTCGCGCTGCGCCAAAAACAAATCAATGAAATTGAAGTGTGGCAAAAAGAGAAAATAAATGATACGTATGTTAATGTAAATGAAGATTATACAGAGTGCGAATTTGCAAGTAACTGGACAAAAAAGATTAAATAAAAATAAATGTCAGACGTAGCAGCAGTAGAACAATTGGTTTCAAAATATGAAACTTTAAAAAAAGAAATTAAAAAAGTAATTGTTGGTCAAGACGAAGTAGTAGAGCAGGTTTTACTTGCAGTATTCTCTGGAGGTCACTCCTTGTTGATTGGTGTTCCAGGCTTGGCAAAAACACTTTTAGTAAATACGGTTTCTCAGGCATTAGGATTGCAGTTTAAACGTATACAGTTTACACCAGATTTGATGCCAAGTGATATCTTGGGTTCAGAGATTTTAGATGAAAATCGTACTTTTAAATTTATTAAGGGTCCAATATTTTCTAACATCATCCTTGCAGATGAAATTAATAGAACACCGCCTAAAACACAAGCAGCTTTATTAGAAGCGATGCAAGAAAGATCTGTTACTGTAGCTGGTAATAATTACACGCTTGACAAACCTTATTTTGTTTTGGCAACTCAAAACCCAATTGAACAAGAAGGTACGTATCCATTGCCAGAAGCACAACTAGACCGTTTTATGTTTGCTGTTAATCTAGACTACCCTTCGTTTACTGAGGAAGTAGAGATTGTAAAAGCGACTACAGCTGGAGCAGCAGAAAAGGTAAATGCTTTGTTTTCAGCATCAGAAATTATAGACTTTCAACAATTAATAAGACGTATTCCAGTTGCAGATAATGTAGTTGAATATGCCGTTACACTTGTTGGAAAAACAAGACCGAAAAGTCAAGCAGCCCCGGAGAATGTAAAAAAATATATAGATTGGGGAGCAGGTCCACGTGCATCACAAAATTTAATTTTAGCTGCAAAAGCGAATGCAGCGCTCCACGGAAAATTTTCGCCAGACATTGCCGATGTACAAAAAGTTGCCATTGGGATTCTTCGACATAGAATGATTAAAAATTACAAAGCAGAAGCCGAAGGACTCACAATTGAAGAAATTATAACAAGTCTTTTCTAAAGAAAAAATATGCTTAAGACTCAAAAGTGCTCAATAATTGAGCGCTTTTTTGATTTTTACTAAGTGAGATATTTTCAATTTCTTAATTTCAATACACTATTATTATTAATTTGATAATAATTTACAATCAAACAGACGTGATATTGACTATTTTTCAATAAATCGTCAAATCCACTGTGTATTTTTAAAATATTTCAGAATTTTGTATCTTCGCAACACTTGTAAATCAAGGGATTTAATACAATGTAATACTAAAAATAATAAAGCAAAATTACTATGGCATTCGATATAGACATGATTAAAAAAATGTATGCACAAATGGCAGAACGTGTGGATAGAGCGCGCGAAGTTGTAGGGCATCCACTTACACTTTCAGAAAAGATTTTATACAATCACTTATGGGATGGAATTCCAACAAAGGCGTTTAACCGTGGAAAGGATTATGTAGATTTTGCACCAGATCGTATTGCTTGTCAAGATGCAACAGCACAAATGGCTTTATTACAATTTATGCAAGCAGGTAAGGATAAAGTTGCAGTGCCTACTACCGTCCATTGTGATCACTTAATCCAAGCAAAGCAAGGGGCGAAACAAGATTTAAAACACGCCAATGAAGTAAGTAATGAGGTTTTTGATTTCTTAGGTTCAGTTTCTAATAAATTTGGAATTGGATTCTGGGCACCGGGTGCAGGTATTATTCACCAGGTAGTGTTAGAAAATTATGCTTTTCCTGGCGGGATGATGATAGGTACAGATAGTCACACAGTAAACGCCGGAGGTTTAGGAATGGTTGCTATTGGAGTGGGTGGTGCAGATGCGGTAGATGTAATGGCTGGAATGGCTTGGGAATTAAAATTTCCAAAATTGATAGGGGTCCGTTTAACTGGAAAATTATCTGGGTGGACAGCACCAAAAGATGTGATTTTAAAAGTTGCTGAAATCTTAACAGCGAAAGGTGGAACTGGTGCCATTGTTGAATACTTTGGACCCGGAGCAATCTCCATGTCGTGCACAGGGAAGGGGACTATTTGTAATATGGGAGCTGAAATTGGAGCGACTACTTCAACTTTTGGTTATGACGATTCTATGGAGCGTTATTTACGTGCAACAGATCGTGAAGATATTGCAGATGCGGCTAATAAAGTAAGAGAACACTTAACAGCAGATACTGATGTGTACGAAAATCCAGAAAAATATTTTGACCAAATTATCGACATTAACCTATCTGAATTAGGACCGCTATTAAACGGACCTTTTACACCAGATTTATCTACCACAGTGGGTAAAGCAATGACAAAAAAGGCTGCTGATAATGATTGGCCAATGAAGGTAGAGTGGGGATTGATTGGTTCTTGTACAAATTCTAGTTATGAAGATTTGTCTCGGGCTTCTTCCATTGCGCAACAAGCATTAGATAAAGGCTTAAAACTTAAATCTGAATTAGGAATTAATCCAGGTTCTGAGTTGGTAAGATATACTACGGAAAGAGATGGAATTTTAAATGTATTTGAAAAACTAGATGCTACAATTTTTACAAATGCTTGTGGACCTTGTATTGGCCAGTGGGCACGTTATAGTGATCCAAAAAATGCACCTAAAAATAGTATTGTACACTCTTTTAACCGAAACTTTGCAAAGCGTGCAGATGGTAACCCAAATACACACGCCTTTGTAGCTTCGCCAGAAATAACATTAGCAATTGCATTGGCAGGAAGGTTAGATTTTAACCCAATGACAGATTCACTTATTAATGATAATGGGGAGGAAGTACGTTTTGAAGAACCAACAGGTTGGGAATTACCACCAAAGGGTTTTGAGGTAAAAGAAAACGGTTTTGTTGCCCCAATGGCAGATGGTAGTGGTATAAAAATAACGGTAAGCCCAACAAGTGAAAGGCTTCAGTTATTAACCCCTTTTGAGCCAATTACTGATAGTGAGATGCAAGGGATGAAATTGCTTATTAAAGCTTTCGGGAAGTGTACAACAGATCATATTTCTATGGCGGGTCCTTGGTTACGTTTCCGTGGGCATTTAGATAACATTTCTAATAACTGTTTGATTGGAGCCGTAAATGCTTTCGGAAAGAAAACAAATTTTGTAAAAAACCAATTAGATGGGGAGTTTGGTGGAGTGCCAGATACCGCTAGAGCGTATAAAGCTGCCGGAGTTAAAACGATAGTGGTAGGAGATCACAATTATGGTGAAGGGTCATCAAGAGAGCACGCAGCAATGGAGCCACGTCATCTAGGTGTCGCAGCAGTTATTGTAAAATCTTTTGCTCGTATTCATGAAACCAACTTGAAAAAGCAAGGGATGTTAGGATTAACATTTGCTACTGAAGCTGATTACGACTTAATCCAAGAAGATGATACATTTAATTTTGTTGATATAGCAGATTTTGCTCCAAACAAACAACTTACGTTAGAGGCAGTTCATGCAGACGGAAGTAGAGAGGTTATCAAATTAAACCATACATATAATGATGCTCAAATAGAGTGGTTTAGAGAAGGTAGCGCGTTAAACCTTATTAAAAAGCAAAACGCTTAATTTTTTAATTATGATATAAAAGCCTCCCAGAAAGGAGGCTTTTTTTGTAAAAGGGTTGTCTCTAGTCGACTTTTGAATATATAATCACTCAGTGGAAGAATGCTAATAATACGTCATTAGTCTAATAAAACATTTTGAATATGATGCGTTTTCTAAAGAAACACTGGTCAAACATCTTGTTTCTATTAATCCTTGCCTTGTTTTTTATTCCGCAAACAAGGATGTTTATTCAGGTGAATTTACAGCGTTTATTTAGCTTTAGTCCAAGTGTGAATGCGGTCGAAGATCAGCCTAAATTACATGATTATCATTGGTCACTTAAAACCTTAGTAGGGGTAGATGCCAATTTAGCAAATTCTAAAAACAAAGTGGTTGTCGTAAATGTTTGGGCTACGTGGTGTCCACCCTGTGTTGCCGAAATGCCTTCTTTGCAGAAGTTATATTCTCAATTTAAAAATGATGTTGATTTCTATTTTGTTTCAGATGAAAAAAAGGAGCGCTTGATTCAATTTCTTCAAATTAACAACTATGATTTTCCAGTCTATATGCCATTGGGTTTAGCGCCAGAGAAACTACAAACAAAGTCACTACCCACCACCTATATTATCTCTAAAGATGGGAATATTGTTGTAGATAATATGGGTGCGGCAGATTGGGACAGTGATACAGTCGTTGACTTACTAAATATATTAGTCAATAATGAAACACCTGATTAATCAAATTTCAAACGTTTGATTTTCGTTATATTTGCTTCACTCTTTAAAGTATTATTTGGGCTCAAAACACACACATTCATTTCATATTTTTTCAAGTGCTGGAAATATCCCCGTAGAAAAATGGAATGCTATATTAAATAATGGAGACGTTTTTTTATCTCTTGAATATTTAAAGGCTTTAGAAACAACATTAAATACGACTGTATGCTTTTACTATGCAATTGTTTATGATAAGAATCAAAAACCTGAAGCTATTGCTGTTTTTCAAATAGCGCCTTTTCTTTTTTTGAATAAGAGTCAGCCAAAGGCGATCACTTCTAATTTAGTAAAAGATTCAAAAGGAAGATTTTCTTCCATAATAATGGTATGTGGAAATGTATTTGCCGCAGGAGAGCATGGCTTTTTAACATCGAAAGGAATTGATCCGGAGACAACAATGCTTGTCTTAAGAAATTGTAGCAAGGAAGTAAGAATAAAATATGATGCATTGTATCCTGAAAAAAGAATTTCTGGAACTTTGTTTAAAGAGTTCTTCCCACAAACAAAATGTGCTACAGATTTTTTGAAAGAAAAAGGGTTTCTAGATTTTGAAATTGATGTGAATATGATTCTGCCTATTTCTTCTGAATGGAAAACCATCGAAGATTACTTTGATGATGTGAAGGCTAAATATAGAACCAAAGCAAAAAGCGTTTTTAAAAAATCCAAAGAACTTGAAATAAAGTCCTGTTCTCCAACTGAAATTTTAGCGTATAAAAATGAGATCAATGTATTATTTAATAATGTGATTTCAAGTAGTGATTATATGTTTGGCGTCATGACCGCAGATTGTTTTGCAGTTTTAAAAGAAAATTTGAAAGAAAAATTTTCATTCACAGCTTTGTTTTATAAGAACCAAATAATAGGGTTTAGTACTGCTTTTTTAAATGGAAATGTTTTAGAAGCAAATTATGTTGGTTTTGATTATGACTTAAATGTGTCTAAAGGTATCTACCAGAGGTTGCTGTACGACTATATATCACAAGCAATCGAAAATAAAGTGCTACAAATCCATTTGGGAAGAACAAGCGAACTACTCAAAAGTTCTTTAGGCGCAGTGCCAGTTCCAATGGTTTTATACGCCAAACATAGTTCAAAGTTAAAAAACTTTATTATGGCGGGTGTATTAAAAAAGCTTTCCGCAAGCCCTTATGAACTGCGGAAACCGTTTAAAGCTAAATATTATAATAAATAGTTTAAATTGAGGATATTATTTTTATTTAAGATTATAAATCGCGACCAACAATCATAAATCGTTTTACCCCCATTGGCATAAAACACCACCCATAAGTGCCAACGTTACAATTCAATAACCGGCATTTAAAAAGCTACATTTAAGGCCTTTTCTTTCAAATAATGCATTGGTCACTATAATAGGCATAGCTACAAACCCACCTATTAAACCACCGTGTAATGCTCCATGTTTAATGGTTCTAAAACGGTCAGCATAATTGTTCATGAAATCGGCAATGTAATTTATGACTGGGGAACCTTCTTCGCCAAACCCAGGTTCATCTATTAAAATAGAATACAAATCTGTTTGATGAACCACTAAGGTGAACAAAGAGACGGAAAACAAAGCTGAGTACATAAGAGGCGCCAAAAATCACCGCTATATTATCTTTTTCAAGTTTCTCTTCGGTAAGCCCGCAAAAGTTCATCCATTTGGTGCCAAATACTTTTGGATGATAATAAATATAACCCATTATCAAGGGTATAAGCGCGGCTACTGCTGCGAAAATGAAATTTGGAAACATATTTATTGGTTTAAGGGTGGCTTTTGAATATAGTTAAAAAATACTATAGTGTGCTGTTCAACAATTTAATAGTAAAAATAACCAGAACTAAACCAATGGATGGGTGTAGGTATTTCGTCGCCTCAGGTTGTATCCATTTTTTGATAGATTGAGCAAAATAAACCTTGAAACAATCGGTTATAAAGATGATTGCTAATGTTGCAAGAAGAGAAATAGATATCTCCGTTTCAGTAGAAAATGTTGCTGTATTAATAGTTAAAAACCCAAGCCATACTGCGATAACAAAAGGGTTTAAAAAGTTTAGTAAAAAACCTTATAGCCCAATGGAAATTAGGGTGTTGATTTTTGGTTTTTCTAAAGTTTCGGGAGTGTTTTTTGGTTTAAATATATATGGAGTTCCAAGGTATAGGAGCAATATCGCACCACCATAGGCTAATAGTTGTTGATTTTGAGCAGACCTTAGATTGGTGCCAAAACCTTTCAGTAAAAAAGGACATAAAGTATATCACCAGTAATGATTCCAAACGCAAAGGCAATCCCCGCTTTTTTACCAAAAGGGAGTGTGCTTTTATTAAATAAAAAAATACAGGTCCTATGAATAAAAGTGTGCTTAACCCTAATAGCACGGCTATGCTAATTTCCATTTAAGGTGTTTTAGCGGATCCTTGCATTGGATATTTTTCTAGCAGCCATTCCATAATAACGAATACTGTGAGTATCATTCCTAAAGCGTACATAGAATCTTCTATTGGAATAGTGCTAATTCTTATCCCCATGTTTTCACTATCATTATACCAAACTACTTGATCCTCGATCCCGCTGCCTGTTAAAACACCGTTTATAAAAAAAAATGGGAGTAATATGATTAAAAAGGAAGGAAGAAATTGGGCTAACTTTTTTGGAGCGTAGTTATATACAAATCCTAACAGTAAAATAGTGTAGCCAAAATTTATTAATGTATACCATCGATCATAATAATACCAAAGAGTGATAATTAAGATACTTTGCAGGGCAACATAAAAAATGGATGTGGTTCTCTTCGAAAAGGATAGGTCTGGGAAAAAGTGCTTAAGGGCGTAATGTGTAAATATGCATGCATAAGGAATACATATAAAGAAAAGCCATTCCTCAATTGGTAAACCGGCGAGAGAATACCCAGTAATATAAGCCTCGTTAAACCCCCAAAATCCATTTTGGGTAAAAATAATATCCCACGAAATATAAAATGCCATCATCACGATGATCCCTGAAAAGAGACTTTTCCATTTAGTGTAAAATTGAAATTTAGGATAAAAACTGAAGAGAAATGGAATAATAAATGATCCTATGTTTAGATATAGGTATAGATATTTCATCCGTTCTTATTTTTTGAAATATTTTAGAGGAGGCAATAACATACCATAACACTCCCCTTTGTCTCTCCCGCGGTGTTTGTGGTGTATTTTGTGAGCACGTCTTATTCCCTTAGCATACCAATTGTTTGCATTTCGGAATAACTTAAATCGTTGATGTATAAAAATATCATGAACAAGGAAATAGGTGAGTCCATAACTAAAGATGCCTAAACCTATAGGTAGTCCTGCCCAAAAATCATAATACCTCCAAGATATTAAGCAACCAATACTCACAGCAGCATAAAATATAAAGAAGAAGTCGTTACGTTCCCACCAGCTTTTGTGGTCTTTATGGTGATGGTCACTATGTAAATTCCATAAAAAGCCGTGCATTACGTATTTATGTGTAAACCA
This sequence comes from Patiriisocius sp. Uisw_017, assembly GCF_047731265.1. Lineage (GTDB taxonomy): Bacteria > Bacteroidota > Bacteroidia > Flavobacteriales > Flavobacteriaceae > Patiriisocius. The sequence continues at coordinate 2,197,587 of NZ_CP159835.1, forward strand.
AGCCATAAATTCCATAATGCTGAAGGTGATAAAAAATATGAAAATCCAAAGAATTATTTGCATCGTATTATTTGACTAATTTCAATTGATATTTTACGTAACTTCTAGTTAATAAACCAAATTTTTCATAATCTGGAACACGAATCCTTGTGTTTTTTATTTCGAGTGCTGGTGTTTTTTTTAGTTTTGTTAGTAATCTTCGATAGTAACGATATGCCATAAATACTCCAAATTTAGCATCAGTAGGCAAAAGAAGTATTCCTTCATATCCCCTTGCAAAATCTTCTTCAATTTCGGCTATGATTTTTGATTTTGCATTTTCGTCAAGCGCTTTAAGATTTGTATTTGGAAAATAGGTTCTGCTCAACCCATCAAAATCTTCTTTTAAGTCTCTCAGGAAATTAACTTTCTGAAATGCAGATCCTAGTGCCATTGCCGAGCCTTTTAATTCTTCATATTTATCCAGATCTCCATTTACAAAAACTTTTAAACACATTAGGCCAACGACATCTGCAGAACCATAAATATATTCTTTGTATTCTTCATTTGTCTCATAAGTAGATTTAATAAGGTCTAATCTCATGCTTTTCATGAAAGCATTAATCAACTCAAGATCTATATCATATTTTATAACGGTTTCCTGAAATGAATTTAAGATAGGGTTTAAACTAATCCTCTCGGTAAGTGCTAGATGAAGATTTTCTTCAAATCGATTAAACAATGTTTTTTTATCATACGCATGAAATGAATCTACAATTTCATCTGCTAATCTAACAAAACCATAGAGGTTGTAAATATCTTGTCGTATGGCAGGTGCAAGCATTTTAGTTGCTAACGAAAATGAAGTGCTGTATGAAGTAGTTACTTCCTTACTGCAGGCATGAGATACTATGTCAAAAAGTTCTTTCACTATATGCTATCTTTTTTAATGAGTCCAGCAACTAGTTTTCCCGATATTAATGCTGGCGGAACTCCTGGTCCTGGAACACTAAGTTGGCCAGTAAAAAATAAATTTTTCACCTTTTTGCTTTTTAATTTTGGTCTTAAGAATGCTGTTTGTAATAATGTATTTGCAAGACCGTATGCGTTTCCTTTATAGGAATTGTAATCTTCAACAAAATCATTTACACAAAAAGACTTTTTAAATATAACATGATTTTTTACTTTTTGGCTAGTTAAATCTTCGAAGCGGGTCATAATTTTTTCATAATATTTATCTCTGAGGGCTTCGGTATCATCTAATCCTGGGGCAATAGGAACTAAAAAAAAGCCAGTTTCACAAGCTTCTGGAGCTAAATCAGGTTGTGTAATAGACGTAAAATTAGCATAAAACAAGGGACTTGTAGGCCACTTTGGGGTATCATAAATTTCATTTGCATGTTGTTCGAAATCTACATCAAAAAATAAGGTATGGTGTGTGACATTCTTTATTTTTTTGTCGAAACCGATATAAAAAAGCAACGAAGATGGGGCAAAAGTTTTTTTATTCCAATAGTCCTCGCTGTATTGTCTGAGGTTTTTGGGTAATAATGTTTCTGTATGGTGATAATCTGCACCACTTAACACTACATCTGCTTTACTTACTTTCTCATTTATTTTTACACCTACCGCTTTAGTTCCTTCTAAAACTATTTCTTCTATATTTTGATTAGTATAAACCTTAACGCCTAAACTTTCTGCTAAGGATTGCATTCCTTTAATCACACTAAACATTCCACCGTAGGGCTGAAAGGTCCCCAAACCAAAATCTGCATAATTCATGAAGCTGTAAAAGGAAGGTGTTTTTGAAGGCTTTGCACCTAAAAATAAAACCGGAAATTCTAAAATAGAAATAAGTCTAGGATTGTTGAAATCTTTCCTCACATCCTTGCTAATGGTACTAAAAAATTGACCTATTCTTTTTGCTGTTTCTAGAGTTACAAGTTCTAGGGGAGAAACGCCGGGTCGATATACCAAGTCCTTTATGGCAATGTTATAATTATCTTGCGCTATAGCAATAAATTTTTTTAATTTTTTTGAGCTTCCTGGTTCTTCTTTCTCAAAAGCCGCACAAATTTTATCTAGCGTGTCTTCTATGGTAATAAAGTCGTTTTTGCCGAAGTAAACCGTATAGGCAGGTTGAAGTTTTTCAAGTCGATAATAGTCTGAAGCGTTTTTTCCGAAATCATTAAAAAAACGTTCGAATACATCTGGCATCCAATACCAAGAGGGCCCCATATCAAAAGTAAACCCCTCTACTTTAAACTGTCTAGCCCTTCCTCCAACAATTTCATTTTTTTCATAAACGGTTACTTGGTTGCCTTCTTTAGCAAGATAGCAAGCCGCTGCAAGGGATGAAAACCCAGAACCTATAATAGCGATTGATTTTGTCATTTTGTTTAACAAATGTATATTTTATTTAAACAAGGTACTAGTTAAATGTTTGCAAATTATAAGGTGGTAATCTTTTCAATGTTCGCGAGGAAATCATTGATAGAATGTATGAATGTAATGTTCTTAGGAATGGATTTTTGTTTTATTAAACCGCCTTTGTTTCCTAAAATCCAAAAATTAAAACTCTTCTCGCTACAGATGATTTCATTAAATTTTTCCAAATAAGGTTCTAAATCGTTCACTTCAGGATAGATTGTAAAATAAGAGACAAAGACAATATTCTCGTGTTGTTTCGCAAGTCTATCCAAAATATTTAACGAAATGTGTTGACCTAGATAAATAGTTTTGAAGCCAGATTTTTCTAACTCATAATTAGCATATAATAAACCAATATCGTGAATTTCGTTTTCTGGTAAATAAAGACAGAATAATGCTTTGTTAGATTTTTTACTTGAAGGTTTCCATTGGTTTTCAATGTGAACAATCATTTTTCTTTTAATCAATTCTGATATAAAACGCTCGTGCGAAGGGTCTATAGAGTTTGTGTGCCATAGGACGCCTAATTCATTTAGAAAGGGCACGAATATTGAAAAAAATATGTCTTTGAATTTTCTCTTTTCGACTAAAGTATTGTAAATATGATTAAAGTGGTCGCTATCAAAATTTAACATTGCTGTTTTCAAACTATTGATCGCAAATGATTCTTTGTTAATGCTTTTTAAATCGAGCGCCATAGTTTGAATTTGATTTTCATCAAAGCTGGCTATTTTAGATATCTTTACTCCTTCATTATACAGGAGCGTCACGTTGAGTAATTTTTTAAGACCGGTAAGGTTATACTTTCTTATGTTTGTGTCTGTTCTTTCAGGAGATAACAAAGCATACCTCTTTTCCCAAATTCGTATCGTGTGCGCTTTCACACCACTTAAATTTTCTAAATCTTTTATGCTAAAATGTGTTTTAACACTCATTTATTAATATTTTAAAATACATGGAATTTACAAAATAAATATCACGTGAGATTGCTTAGTAAGAATAAAAAAGGGTATTTTCTATTTGAAGACGCATTCGTTTAGGTATTATTTATTATTAGATCACCATCTTTTTTTGTTTAACTTGCTGCTATAAAGGGTTACACAAAATTATTGTACAGAACTTAATGTATTTATAACCATGTTTTTTGGGACTTTGAACGTATTCAAAACGAATGTTTTCAAAAACGATCTTAAACACTTCTTATTGTTAAGGTACAATTAGAGAAATATCCGTCAAATTGCGCCAAGGATTTGGCTTTTAAATATTTGTTAACGCCTTGGCTAATCATTTTTTTCTAAAGATAAACCGCCAAATACCGTTTATACAAGCACTTTATTAAATAAAGCGTTTCTTTGAATTTGTACCCGGAATGGGACTTGAACCCACACGCAGCTAGTGCACACGGCCCTCAACCGTGCCTGTCTACCAATTTCAGCACCCGGGTATGAAATAGTAATAATAGAAAAAGCCAGATGTATTTAATATCTGGCTTTTATAGTGACCAGTCTGGGGCTCGAACCCAGGACCACCTCCTTAAAAGGGAGGTGCTCTACCAACTGAGCTAACTGGTCAAAATTTAATATCAATTTCTAATTTAGAAAATGTAATTAAAGGCTAAGGCAATATGTGTTACGTTAGCGGCTGCAAATATAATATCATTATATTTATTTGTCAAAGCATTTTAAATTAAATTTGAACTTTATTTTAAAGCCAGCAGGTTAATTTGATTTGCAGGAATTAATATGTTTTTAAAACTACTAAAAATGAGGTGTTTAGCGTGATTTGTGTCCCGTTTAAAACAATGCACCCTAATCAAACACTAAATTTATTTCAATGAATATTATACTTTTAGGCTATATGGGTAGTGGTAAATCTAGCGTGGCAAAACAGCTTTCCATTAAAATTGAGAAAACCTATCTTGATTTAGATGCTGAAATTGAGAAAATCGAAAAAAATACGATTTCAGAAATATTTGAACAAAAGGGGGAAATCTATTTCAGGAAAAAGGAATTTGAAGTTCTTAAGCATATAATTGCAACAAAAAAATATTTTGTATTGTCACTTGGCGGTGGAACTCCTTGCTATAGTGACGTTATGGATTTCTTGAAAGAACAGGAGCACTGTATTACCATCTATTTAGATACGAACAATATCGTTTTGACCCATCGTTTATTTAAAGAGAAAGAACAACGCCCTTTGATATCTCATTTAGAAACTAAAGAGTTGCTGAATGAGTTTATAAGAAAACATCTTTTTGAACGAGCACATTACTATAATCAAGCAGCTATTAAAATCAAGGTGGAGGAAAAAACGGTTGATGAAATACTCGAGGAAATACTACTGCAACTATTCTAGTATCGCACGATCATTTCCTTTTTCAAAAACGACTGCGATATTTTCATTAAGAGAGGTAGAGAGTGAAATGCCCTTATAATCTGCTTTTATAGGGTATTTTTTATGATTCCTGTCAACTAGTACGGCAGTTTTAAATTGTTTAAGAGGTGCCTCTAAAAAATGTTTTACGCCATAAATAAGGGTAGTTCCAGAATGAAGAACGTCATCTACAAGAACAAGTGATTTGTCTTTGTAATCATTTTTGTTTAGAGATGTGGTTATAGGTTGCAAGGGATCTTTCTTATTGATACCTACCTTGCAAAGCGTCACTTTGATGGGAGAAATGGTTTCAATGATTCTTTTTAAGCGTTTACTGAGGATATAGCCATTTTCCCAGATCCCAGCAATAATGATTTCTTCTTCATTCACATTTGCCTCATATATCTGGTAAGAAATGCGCTTAAGCTTGTGAGCAATTTGCGTTTTGTCAAGTATTATTGTTTGTGATGTTGGCATAAATAGTTCTATTGTGTTCAAAAGTAATCAAAAGCCTCTTATTCTTCCTCGGTATCTTTATAAGAATCAATTTGTCTTCGATCCTTTTTTGTAGGGCGTCCTACTCCTTTTTTTCGATAATAGCTTTTAGAATATTTTAATAAATCGTTCGCTTCAAAAGCTTCTTTTGGGGTGGTGTCTTTACGATACATGTCAACCAGTTTTGCGCCAAGTCTGCTTTTTGGAAGATCTAAAACTTTTAGCGTGTAGCTAATTTGATTCTTCCGTACTGTAACATTGTCTCCTGGATATACGTCTCTTGATGGCTTAACGGGTGCGTCATTAACGCGCACTGCACCTTTCTTGCAAGCTTGTGTGGCAATGTTTCTTGTTTTATAGTATCTAATGCACCACAAATATTTGTCAACCCTCATGTGTTATTGCTTAAAATGTAAGTAAAAAATTTAAACAAAAATAACTGAAAATCGTATCTTGCGCACTAAAATAATCTATTGTGAAAAATTTTAACTATTTACCTTCAGTAATATTTATGACTTTCCTTTTATTAGGTGCTTGTAATGATGATGACGGTGCTGTTGATCCAAATTTTATCGAGGCTCGTGATAGAGCTGTTGAACTAATAGACAGCACCAATGAGGTGGAAGAATACTTAAACACACATTTTTATAACTACGAAGAGTTTGCTGCTCCGCCTGAAAACTTTGATTTTAAAATTAAGTTTGACACCCTTGCTGGAGATAACAGTGATAAAACTCGTTTGATGGATCAAGTAGATTTTAAAATGGTTCAAGACCGTGTTAATAGTGAGGTTCAATATAAATTATATTTCCTTAAAGTGATAGAGGGGAATGGAGATAAGCCTAGTTTTCCAGATATTGCTAGAATAAACTATGAAGGTATTTATATTAGCGACGAGCCCGGCCAAGTATTAAATAAGTTGTTTGATAGCTCGGTAGTGCCCATTCAATTTGATCTGACACAAATCGTAAATGGTTTACAAGATGCTTTGATCGAATTTAAGTCAGCTACTAGTTTTATAACAAATCCGGACGGTACGGTCGTATATGAAGATTTTGGCGTTGGAGCAGTTTTTATGCAAAGTGGTTTAGGATATTATGTAAATCCACCACCAGGTTCTTCAGTTCCAATTCCAGTGTATGCCCAGTTAATTTTTTCTTTTCAATTATTTGAAACTGAAGTAGGAGATCAAGATGGTGACGGGATTCCTTCTGTTATGGAAGATTTAAACGGAAATGGATTAGAAGAAGATGATAACACAGATGGTGATACATTCCCAAATTTTGCAGACGCTGATGACGATGGTGATGGAAGGCCTACTGAAGATGAAATTGAAGTAGATAGCGAAGGAAATATCACTTTTCCAGATACAGATAATGATGGTATTGTTGATTATCTAGATGCAGATAGTTAATTGTATTCTAAAATAAACGCATAAAAAAAGTGGTCTTATGTAGAACACTTTTTTTATGAATAGCACTTAATTTCCAAGGGTTTAATGCCATGAGCATCTGCCTTGTTTGTTTTGATTTTTGAGGCCTATCGTACAAACTGGTTGATGGCTTCTTTTTTTCTGATTTTACTCTGTCGTTTGCTTGCGTCGTCTTATTTATTTCCTAACACGCTTATATTATTTTCGGTCAATAACTTTTTTTGCAGCTTTTACAATTGCAGCAGCATTTAAACCGTATTTTTCCATAAGCTGTTCTGGTGTACCAGATTCTCCAAAAGTATCTTGAGTTGCAACAAATTCTTGCGGTGCTGGATGTTGCTGAGATAAAACACGAGCAACACTTTCGCCAAGACCTCCTAAATAGTTATGTTCTTCAGCAGTTACTACACAGCCAGTCTTTTTAACACTATCAACAATTGCTTTTGCATCCAGTGGTTTGATTGTATGAATGTTGATTACAGCGGCACTTATTCCATCTTCATTCAATGTTTTTGCTGCCTCTAAAGCTTCCCAGACTAAATGGCCAGTGGCTACTATAGTTACATCAACACCCTCTTGTAAATTAACGGCCTTGCCTATTTCAAAAGTTCCATTTTCGGCTGTGAAATTAGCAACTTTTGGACGGCCAAATCTTAAATAAACTGGGCCCTTGTGTTTCGCTATAGCGATGGTAGCGGCTTTAGTTTGATTGTAATCACAGGTGTTGATAACAGTCATTCCTGGCAGCATCTTCATTAAGCCAATATCTTCAAGAATTTGATGTGTTGCGCCATCTTCTCCCAATGTAATCCCAGCGTGAGAGGCACAAACTTTTACGTTTTTACCACTATAAGCAATACTTTGACGAATTTGATCATAAACACGACCTGTGGAAAAATTTGCGAAGGTACCTGTAAAAGGTATTTTTCCTCCAATAGTCATTCCTGCAGCCATTCCCATCATATTTGCTTCAGCAATACCCACTTGAAAAAATCGCTCAGGATGGTTTGCTTTAAATTCATCCATTTTTAATGATCCTGTAAGGTCGGCGCACAATGCTACCACGTTCTCATTGGATTTTCCTAGCTCAGTAAGTCCAGCGCCAAAGCCAGATCGTGTATCTTTTTTTCCTGTGTCTTTATATTCTTTCATAATATGTGCTCCTAAAACCCCTTTATGTAAGGGCCTTGTGATTTAAAGTGTAAGTTGTTTTTTTAATTCCTCCATAAGAGGATAAAAGAGAAATTAATAATCCCCTAAAGTTTCAGCATTTTGCGCAAGGGCCATTTCTAGTTGTTCATCATTTGGTGCCTTGCCGTGCCAAGCATGTGTATGCATCATAAAGTCAACACCATTACCCATAATAGTATGAAGTAAAACGCAGATGGGTTGTCCATTGCCAGATTGTTCTTTTGCTTTCTTAAGTCCATCAATAATGCTGGTAAGGTTGTTTCCTTGTGCAATAGAAATCACATCCCAACCAAATGCTTCAAACTTCGCTTTTATATTGCCCATTGGTAGCACATTATCTGTTGAACCATCAATTTGTTGACCGTTAAGATCTATACTCACAATAAGGTTGTCTACTTTATTACCTGCAGCATACATAATTGCTTCCCAATTTTGACCTTCTTGCAATTCGCCATCGCCGCAAAGTGCATAAACAAGATGGGAATCTCCATTTAATTTTTTAGCTTCTGCAGCACCAATCGCTACAGATATTCCCTGTCCTAAAGATCCAGAGGCTATTCTTATTCCTGGTAACCCTTCGTGTGTGGTAGGATGCCCTTGCAATCTTGAATTGAGTAGTCTAAAAGTGCTTAGCTCTTCCACCGGGAAATACCCAGATCTTGCTAAAACACTATAGAATACTGGAGAAATATGACCGTTGGATAAGAAAAATAAATCCTCGTCTTTTCCATTCATGTCAAATATTTCTTTTCTGTTCATCACCTCTTGGTACAATGCGACAAAAAATTCTGTACATCCTAGTGATCCGCCTGGATGCCCTGAGTTAACTTTGTGAACTTGTCTTACAATATCCCTTCGCACTTGTGTAACGAGGTTTTCTAATTCTTGTAGTGTAGCCATGTTTTAAATTAAAATTTCTGGTCAAAAATAAGGGATGCATGTCGCCATTCAAAAATTACTTTAGGTATGTTATTAACTAATTTTGAAGTTTGTTAACAGGAACCCTAATCTAAGTAAAGTGTAACATTCTCATAAAGGTATCGTTCTTAATGAGAGTAAGAGGATTTTGTAATCGCTGTAAATTTGTACTTTAATACGCCTTTTAACTCCCCAAACTAATATATGAAATACAAACTGATACTTTTTAGCCTGATTATATGTTTACTTTCCTTAGGGACTTTATCATTCTATGGCATTACACATAATCAAGATTCTAATAAATTATTTGACACGGCATCGAGCGAAACTTGGACTGTAGCATATTATTTTAATGACGCTACTGATAATACATTGTTTCTGAAAGACTATTCCTTTAATTTTAGCGGCGATGGCGTAACGATTGCAACAACAGATAGTTCGAAATTTACCGGAGATTGGTTCACATCAGAGAAAAACAAAGGCTCTTATATATACGATGAGGACTTTGCTGGAATTTCAGAAGATCAATTTGTAATGGCTTTTAATAATACAAACAACCCTTTAATTGATGGTCTCTCTAAAAAATGGAATGTTATTTCATTTTCAAAAAATAAAATTGAATTAGTAGCCTTACTTAACAAAACAAAAGGGGTTGATTTTTTAACTTTTTACCGAAACGAAAAAATGTAGGAGTATATTTTTTTTAAATGCTATTTATATAATTTTCGGTTTGTAATAAACTTTGCTTTCAGGATGAACTTTTGAAGGCTTTTTTTATGCAAACTATCGCCCCTAATATATAAGCGAAAAAGTATCTTTGCACGGCAAGAGAAAACCTATGGATTTTAAATTACACGCTACAGATGCTCAAGGGCAAGCAAGAGCAGGAACAATAACGTTGGATCATGGCACGATCGAAACCCCGATTTTTATGCCCGTAGGCACAGTGGGTAGTGTTAAAGGGGTGCATCAACGAGAATTACGAGAGGAAATAAATCCAGACGTCATTTTAGGGAATACCTATCATTTGTACTTGCGCCCAGGAACCTCAATTCTTGAAAAAGCGGGAGGACTCCATAAGTTTATGAATTGGGACCGCAATATTTTAACAGATAGCGGAGGATACCAGGTGTATTCTCTTTCGGATAACCGAAAAATTAAAGAAGAAGGAGTAAAGTTTAAGTCTCATATTGATGGAAGCTACCACGTGTTCACTCCAGAAAATGTGATGGAAATACAAAGAACCATTGGTGCAGACATCATTATGGCATTTGATGAATGTACGCCCTATCCATGTGATTATAACTATGCCAAACGATCTATGCATATGACGCACCGTTGGCTGGAAAGATGTTTAACGCATTTAGATAAGACTCCCCTGAAATATGATTACAATCAAACATTTTTCCCAATTGTCCAAGGGAGTACCTATAAAGATTTAAGGAAACAAAGCGCAGAATATATTGCGGGTGTGGGGGCTGAAGGGAATGCCATAGGTGGCCTCTCTGTAGGAGAGCCTGCCGAAGAAATGTATGCAATGACCGAAGTTGTTACTGCGATTTTACCCAAAGACAAACCACGTTATTTAATGGGGGTAGGAACTCCAATTAATTTACTGGAAAATATTGCCTTGGGAATAGACATGTTTGATTGCGTAATGCCAACCAGAAATGGTAGAAACGGAATGCTATTTACTGCCCACGGTACCATCAATATTAAAAACAAGAAATGGGAAGCAGATTTTTCTGCTATCGATCATATGGCAATCACTTGGGTTGACACGGAATATAGCAAAGCATATCTTCGGCATTTATTTACGGTAAACGAAATGCTTGGACGTCAAATCGCGACCATTCACAATCTCGGTTTTTATTTATGGTTGGTTCGCGAGTCAAGAAAACATATCTTAGCGGGAGATTTCACGAGGTGGAAGAATATGATGGTAAAGCAAATGGATAAAAGATTGTAACCGAATAATAAAAGCGGAAATTTGAAAAACGAAATCGGAAACGAATTAAAAAAAAATCAGTTTAATTCATAATTAGTTTTTTAAATTTCACTCACAACTCACAACTCACAACTCACAACTCACAACTCACAACTCACAACTCACAACTCACATTGCTCAGCATTCTCGATAAATACATTTTAAAACGATACTTAGGCACTTTTTTGCTGTTGTTGCTGCTTTTTATACCTATTGGGATTACCGTAAATCTTGCTGAAAAGATTGACAAGATCTTAGCAAATGAGGTTCCTTTTATTGAAGTTGTTAAATACTATTTAGACTTCACGGTTTACTTTGCCAACCTTCTATTTCCGTTATTTTTATTTCTTTCAGTAATCTGGTTTACCTCTAAATTAGCAAATAACACAGAGATTATTGCCTTTTTGAGTAGTGGGGTTTCGTATTATAGATTCTTGCGACCCTATATGATAGGGGCAACCTTGGTTTGTATTGGAGCATTTTTCTTAGGAATGTATATAGCACCAAGTGCCAGTAAAGGTTTTAATGACTTTACCTACGAGTATCTTAAAAAGGGAAAAAAAGCTTACGAAAACACCAATGTATACCGTCAAATTAATGAGAATGATTACCTGTATGTTAGTTATTTTAATGTAAACGAAAAATCAGGAACCAACTTTACATTAGAACATTTTGAAGGTCAGAAAATGACCTACAAATTGTCTGCCAATCGCATTAAATTCAATGATATAGACAGCACGTATTCGTTAAACACCTATACGAAAAGGATTATTGGAGAAGATGGAGATATTATTGAACGAAAAGCACAATTAGATACTATCTTTAATTTTGAATTGGATGATCTAACTCCTGTAAAATATATTGCGGAAACACTCAATTTACCCGAACTCAATAAATTTATAGCAAGAGAAAAGGAAAAAGGATCTAACCTTATAAATAGATACGAGGTAGTGCGTTACAAGCGATGGAGTTTGCCAGTTTCGGCATATATTTTAACCATTATTGCGGTAGCAGTATCCTCCGTAAAACGCCGTGGTGGGATGGGCGTTAACTTGGCGATTGGAATTGCGATAGGGATGGTTTTTATTTTCTTTGATAAAATCTTTGGAACGCTTGCTGAACAAAGCGATTTTTCTCCTTTTATTGCAACTTGGGCACCAAATATTGTATTTGCTATCTTGGCAATTTATCTCTTGAGAAATGCAAAACGCTAAGCTCTTAAATTATCTACATTTACACTTTATAGTTTTCATTTGGGGCTTTACGGCCGTATTAGGCGCACTTATATCTATTGATGCACTACCGCTTGTTTGGTTTAGGATGTTGATTGCAACAGGGCTAATTTTGATTTGGATAAGCTATAAGAAAAAGTCATTGCGATTTACTCCAAAGACATTAGCAGCCTTTTTTATTGGCGGACTTATAATAGCGCTGCACTGGCTCGCCTTTTTTGGAGCGATTAAGGTTGCAAATGTTTCGGTAACCTTGGCTATAATGTCAACAGGTGCTTTTTTTACTTCATTTTTAGAACCGCTATTTTACAAAAGGAAAATTATAGGGTACGAGGTATTGTTTGGTTTGATTGTTATCGCGGGCTTATACATTATATTTAGGGTAGAAGGCGATTATTTCAACGGAATGATCTTAGCGCTTTGCTCCTCATTTTTAGGAGCTTTGTTTTCGGTTATCAACGGAAAATTTGCAGTTAAGTACGATGCTTCAGCCATATCGTTTTATGAATTAGGATTTGGGGTGTTATGTATTTCAGTATACTTATTATTCACAGGTAGCTTTTCAGCAGAATTCTTTCAGCTATCTACAAAAGATTGGATCTATCTTTTCATTTTAGCTTCAGCTTGTACTGCCTATGCCTTTATTGCATCGGTACACGTTATGAAGTGGATTAGCCCGTATACAGTGATGTTGACCATAAATATGGAGCCTGTTTACGGTATTATTCTAGCCTTATTAATTTTGGGTGATGCCGAGAATATGAGTAGTCAATTTTATTATGGAGCAGCCTTAATCATTGCCACTGTAGTTGCTAACGGTATTATTAAGAACCGAATTATTAGAAAAAAAACGAGCAATAATGGCTAGCTCAAAACAAAGTTTTATCTTTGCGGAACACACCTAAACTAACCCATTCAAACAACCGTATGGAATATCTTGATTTTGAATTGCCTATTAAAGAATTGCAAGAGCAATATGAAAAGGCTTGCGCTATTGGAGAAGAGAGCGATGTAGATGTAACCAAGACCTGTAAGCAAATTGAAAAAAAGTTAATAGAGACTAAAAAAGACATCTATAAAAACTTAACGCCGTGGCAACGCGTGCAACTTTCAAGACACCCCAATAGGCCATATACAATGGATTATATCAATGCAATTTGTGGAGATAGCTTTTTAGAATTGCACGGTGACCGAAACTTTAAGGACGACAAAGCTATGGTAGGTGGTCTAGGAAAAATTGGAGATCAGAGCTATATGTTTATTGGTCAACAAAAAGGATTCAATACAAAAACTAGACAATACCGAAACTTTGGTATGGCTAATCCAGAAGGATATCGCAAAGCATTGCGATTAATGAAAAGTGCTGAAAAGTTTGGAGTGCCGGTAGTTACTTTAATTGATACTCCTGGTGCATTCCCAGGAATAGAAGCAGAAGAACGTGGACAAGGAGAAGCTATTGCCAGAAACATTCTTGAAATGACTCGCCTTAAAGTGCCTATTATTGTTGTTATTATAGGAGAAGGTGCCAGCGGTGGAGCTTTAGGAATTGGTGTTGGAGACAAAGTATTGATGTTAGAAAATACTTGGTATTCAGTTATTTCTCCAGAGAGTTGTTCTTCTATTTTATGGCGCAGTTGGGAGTTTAAAGAGCAAGCTGCAGAAGCTTTGAAATTAACAGCTATCGATATGAAAAAGCAAAAACTCATTGATGTTATCGTTAAAGAACCAGTGGGTGGAGCACACGCAAATCCAGAGGAAACATTTACTATTGTTGCAAGTGCAATTAAGAAAGAATATGAAGCTTTAAAAGACTTATCACCAGAAAATTTAGTAACACAACGTATGGATAAATATTCTGAAATGGGAGTCTTTAAAGGCTAATTTCGGAGATAACAATACATTGGAAAATCTGAAAGTTTTCTTTCAGCCTTTTTTTATGGTTATTAACAGCTTATCTTTAGTTTTCAACAATGACATGTAGATATTCATCGTTCTATAAAAGTTGTTATCTCTTAACAATTTCTTTACATTCGCTTTATGGAAAAAGTGCAACCTAAAACCTCATATTCAAATCGTCCTTCTCAAATAATAAATTTGGAAAAGGGGAAATTACCGCCACAAGCAGTTGATTTAGAAGAGGTTGTTCTAGGGGCGATGATGATCGATAAAAAGGGAGTTGATGAGGTTATCGATATTCTAAGCGTTGATGCATTTTACAAAGACGCACATCAACACATTTTTGATGCTATTAATGTATTGTTCCACGAAAGCCAGCCTATTGACTTATTAACCGTTTCGGCGCAGCTTAAAAAGGCTAAAGCTTTGGAGCTAGCAGGAGGTGAATTTTACTTGATTTCACTTACTCAAAAAGTGTCATCATCCGCACATATAGAATTCCACGCAAGAATCATTTTACAGAAGTTTATACAACGTAGTCTCATAAAAATTTCAACCGAAATTATTGAGGATTCCTATGATGAATCTACAGATGTTTTTGATTTACTGGACACTGCAGAAAGTAAACTATATGATGTTACACAAGGAAACCTAAAACGTTCTAGTGAAACGGCAATGGATCTGGTGAGTCAAGCTAAGAAAAGAATTCAAGATATAGCCAATAAGGACGGACTATCGGGAATACCTTCTGGTTTTACAGAGGTTGATAAATTAACCTCAGGATGGCAGCCGAGTGATTTGGTAATTATTGCAGCAAGACCAGGTATGGGTAAAACAGCACTCACTTTGTCGATGGCAAGGAACATGGCGGTGGAGCACAATATACCTGTGGCATTTTTCTCTTGCGAAATGTCTTCAGTACAGCTAATTACGCGTTTGATTTCTTCAGAAACAGGCTTGTCTTCAGAAAAATTAAGAACAGGGAATTTAGAACAACACGAATGGGAACAGCTCAATGTAAAAGTAAAAGGACTTGAAAAAGCACCTTTGTTTATTGATGATACACCTTCTCTTTCTATTTTTGATTTACGTGCAAAAGCCAGAAGATTAGCTTCTCAGCACGGGATCAAAATTATAATGATTGATTACCTGCAATTAATGACGGCAGGAAATAATAAAGGTGGGGGAAACAGAGAACAAGAAATCTCGACAATTTCTAGAAACTTAAAGGCATTGGCAAAGGAACTTAATATTCCAGTAATTGCTTTATCCCAGTTATCGAGAGCTGTAGAAACTCGTGGAGGAAGTAAAAGACCATTATTGAGTGACCTTCGTGAATCTGGCGCCATAGAGCAGGATGCAGATATCGTTTCTTTTATTTACCGGCCAGAATACTATAAAATTGATGAGTGGGATGATGATGAACATTCTCCAACTGAAGGTCAAGGTGAATTCATCGTGGCAAAACACCGGAACGGAGGGCTAGATGAAATCCGTCTTAGATTTGTAGGGCATCTTGGTAAATTTGAGAACCTTGAAACGTTTCCTTTTACCAATGAAATTGCTTCGAGTATGAATGCCGCTGCAAACGATGACACTTTTAAAACACCAAACTTCCCTTCGGCAGATCAAGCTTTTGGGAGTTCATTGAATACTGATCCTGGTGAGGATGAAGTGCCCTTTTAAGTTATTTGATTCGGCTAAATTGCGGATTACTCTTTTTATAATATCATTTGTCTAAAAGCTATAACATTGGCTTAAATTTTGTCAGTATATTTACACTATGACAAGATTATTTACAGCACTTTTATTCTTATTATTTTCAGTTCCATCTTTCGCATCCTATATCTTAATCCCTATGGATCTTGAGGGACAAAAAGAACATTTAAAGGCATACGGAATAACCTATTGGATGCTCGAAAAGGATGTTAAAGTAAAATGGTTATTAAACTATAGGGGAGGCTCGTTCTTACTTCCAGACGCCGAAGATATTCGCAAAGAATGCCAGATTAGAGGAGTTTCTTTCGAGATCTTAAGCGACTCCAAAACAGAACAAATTCTTTTAGATATTTCTAGCCCTTCCCAAAATATGGAAGCAGTAGTACTAGAGAAAGCACCAAAAATTGCCGTGTACTCTCCAAACGGGAACCAACCTTGGGATGATGCAGTAACCATGGTTTTGACCTATGCAGAAATTCCTTACACTATTGTTTATGATGAAGAGGTGCTAAGGGACGAGTTATTGTTGTTTGATTGGTTGCACCTACATCACGAGGATTTTACAGGACAATATGGTAAATTTTATAGAGCCTATCGCTCTGCGCCTTGGTATATTGAAGAAAAGAGAAAGTCTGAGGCGTTAGCGAGTAAGTTGGGTTATGACAAAGTCTCTGAAGAAAAGCTAGACGTTGCCTTAAAGATTAGAGATTATGTAGTAGGTGGTGGTTTTATGTTCGCTATGTGCAGTGCTACTGATAGTTTTGATATTGCATTAGCTGCGGAAGGGGTTGATATTTGTGAACCTATGTTTGATGGCGATCCAAGTGAAGCAAATTATCAAAATAAGATAAATGATAAAAGAACATTTGCTTTCAAGGATTTTTTACTAGAACGCAACCCAATGGTCTATGAGTTCTCGTCAATAGATATGACGACTAAGCGCAAAATAAAAAAGGAGACAGATTACTTTTCTTTAATGGACTATTCTGCAAAATGGGATCCAATTCCTTGCATGTTAGTCCAAAACCATACTTCATTAGTAAAAGGGTTTATGGGGCAAACAACTAGCTATGCTCGAAATACTATAAAAAGTACTGTACTCGTACTAGGAGAACATAAATCTAGTGGAGAAGCACGCTATATCCACGGAATTAAAGGTAAAGGTTTCTTTACTTTTTATGGAGGTCACGACCCTGAAGACTATCAACATAGAGTAGGGGATGCTAAAACTGAATTGGCACTCCACCCTAAATCACCAGGATACCGTCTGATATTAAATAATGTTTTGTTCCCCGCAGCAAAGAAGAAAAAGCAGAAGACCTAAATCAAATTTACCAGGTTGAAATTTTTATTTTTTATTTAAAATTATATTTCTTAGCAGTTAAGATCCTATATTTATTTTAAATATGGGAAGTAGACAACTCAAGAAATACCTAACAAAATTCTGGCATTCATTTATATTTTGGGCAATTGCGATGTCCTTGTTTGGAATGTTCAGGTTCGTTGGTATTTTGAGTCAGGAAGGAATTTAAATTCGACCTGGATATGAAAATTCACTTGATCCAGACCAAGTACTTCCTTTGTTTATTTTAACAGGTACCTTAATAGGTATTGTGTTCGCCATCATTGAGATTTTCTTTAACCAATATTCTTCAAAGAGAACCCCATTAGATCATTTTGTTGCGGTTATCGCTGCTCCTAATGTTATTATAGAGCTTTCTGGTTATTTTTATGGACTTAAATTAAATAATGACCGAGGTTGGTGGCGTAGCGACAAAGTTTTTTTTGTTTTTATTTTATATATAATTTTGGCTTCATTCATTTTTTTTGGTTTATTAAAATCGCGAATGAAAAGTTTGGAAAGGGAGTTTTCTTAAAGATGTTACTAGGTAGATACAAAGATCCGAAAGTGGAAAAAAGAATTTTTATGTTCTTAGATTTAAAATCATCGATCAGCAATTCAGAAACCTTAGGACACTACAAATATAGTAAGCTCATTCAAGACTGTTTTTATGATATTAATGATGTTGTTCCTAAATATGACGCTGAAATATACCAGTACGTAGGAGATGAAGCTGTTTTGAGTTGGCCTTATAAAAAAGGATTGGCAAACAAAAACTGTGTAGCCTTATTCTTTGATTTTCAGCACACGCTCGAGTTAAGACCTGACTATTATGAAAGCAAGTATGGTTTGAAGCCGGAGTTTAAAGCTGGCCTTCACGAAGGAAAACTAATGGTAGCGGAAGTTCGAGTTGTCAAAAAAGAGTTGGCCTTTCAAGGAGATGTAATCAATACTTCTGCGAGAATACAGGCAGAATGTAATACGCATAATGTGGGAATATTGATTTCTGAAAGATTGAAAATTGATTTAAACTTGAACGAAAGATATACTGCCAGTGCATTAGGAAGTGTTCTGTTAAAAGGTAAATTAACCGAAATACAAATTTTTTATTTCAGAATAATCAAGTCCAAAAATAAAAGCACATTAAAAGAAATTCGAAGAAGGAATTAAGAGAAATAAAGCGACCTATAGAAAGTGTTATAAATGATTTATATTTAATCACTAAGGTTCTAAAAAAATAGCTCCTAACAAAGTAAAATTTACGCTACAATAAAAAATAGAAGATACAATGTATTGATCAATATTTAAAATAACCCAGACTAACAACATCAAAAAAATGAATACCAAAAAATTACTTTTAGCAGGAATGGCATTAGCTACATTAACAGCGTGTGGTATTTATGTCCGAATTGGGGATTTAAATGGAATTGCAATAAGAATTTAGACGACAGTGAAGAATATGTGCTAATCGAAAGAGAAGTTGAAGCAATTGCAAAGTCTTCAAGTGATGCTCTCGAAAAAGCCGTTGATAATTTGACAAAAGAACATCAAAGCGAGTTTTTAAGAAATGCTAAAATTTATGAAAAATGCAACGGAAAGAAAATAAAAGTGACTGCAGATGTTTGGGGGACTCAGAATGCTAATGTAAATATTACAACAACCGCTAATGTTAAAGTCGAATTAAACGCTGGAGACAAAGTGATTTTCTATAAAAAGGGCAAAATCGTTGATGGGAAGATTATTGGATTAAACGCCGATTTTGTAATTGTCGAATATGGAAAGAGAAACAAAAGAATGTAATTGAAATATGATGACACAACGAACAATGATTAAATAACGATGACAATATGGGACACAGCAGTTAAAAATATGTGGCAACCCTGACAAAAATATAGTCAAATCCAAAATAAAAGACAGCTAAACAATCCTCAAGAAATGTAAAAAAAAAAACACCAAGCTTGAGGATTTGTTTGAGTATACAAATGGACTTTATTAAACAGAGATCGAGAGCCTTAAACTAAGCACGATTCTCGGAATAATACTTTCATAAAAGCTATACGTTTTATCTTACCAGCTCAATTTCCATAAACTAAAGGAAGTATTTTGAGATTGTTATTTTTTTAAATTTTAATCTTGTTGATTCTGAGTTCAACTAATAAGTGGATTTTGTTATTAAAAACCTTTGATTCACTCCAACGCTAATCAACAAAGGATCTAACAGTTTAGCAGAAATAATGTTTTCTATTACTCCCAAAATAGACATTATTAAATTGAAAGCCAGAGTCAAGGAAAACCGCCCTCGACCAAATCACTAGGAAAAAACAAGCTTAAAAAAAACCTCGACCAAATTGATCGAGGTTTTAAATGTGAAATAATAAGGTTTATATATATCTTATTTTACTTTCTTAACAACTGCTTCAAAAGCTTCAGGATGATTCATTGCAAGATCTGCAAGAACTTTACGGTTCAATTCGATTCCAGCTTTTTTCATTCCTCCCATAAACTGAGAGTAAGACATTCCGTATTGACGAGCTCCTGCGTTTATACGTGTAATCCACAATGCTCTAAATGTTCTTTTCTTGTTTCTACGGTCACGGTATGAGTAAGACATGGCTTTGTCTACTGCATTCTTTGCAACGGTCCAAACGTTTTTTCTTCTACCAAAGTATCCTTTGGCTTGTTTCATTACTTTTTTTCTGCGTGCTCTTTTGGCAACGCTGTTTACTGATCTTGGCATAATTTAATTGTTTTTTGTAGTAGGCGGTCTTGTTAATTTGATGACTCTTTATTTCAGAAATAAACAATCGACAATCGTCAATCGCAAATCAATGAAGCCTATCTCCAGGGTTATAAAATTGTTTAACCGTGAACTCAATTACTTCAAACGAAGCATTTGTTTCACATTACTTGTATCTGCTTCATGAACTAAACCGTCATGAGTTAATTTAAGCTTACGTTTTTTACTTTTCTTAGTTAAGATGTGGCTTTTAAACGCGTGCTTTCTTTTGATCTTACCAGTACCTGTTAGCTTAAATCGCTTTTTAGCACTAGACTTTGTCTTTTGTTTTGGCATTACTTTTTGTTTATTATTATTTCACATGTTCCGCAAAGCGGAATATTTTTAAAGCAAAAGCAAAATACAGCTAACTGCATGACGCCATCACTACTTTTTACTTTTTCTTAGGAGCGATGAACATGATCATTCGCTTTCCTTCTAGTTTAGGCATTTGTTCTACTTTTCCTAGGTCTTCAAGTTCTTGAGCGAGTTTTAATAATAAAATCTCACCTTGATCTTTATAGATAATAGAACGACCTTTAAAAAATACATACGCTTTTAGTTTAGCACCATCTTTAAGGAACTTTTCAGCGTGTTTCTTTTTAAATTCATAATCATGCTCATCTGTATTAGGGCCAAACCTAATTTCTTTGATGATTACTTTTGTCGCCTTAGACTTCATTGCCTTTTCGCGCTTTTTTTGCTCGTAGACAAATTTCTTATAATCCATCACCTTACAAACCGGTGGTTTTGCATTTGGTGATATTTCAACGAGATCAAATTCTTGCTCCTCAGCAATCTCGAGTGCTTTCCTTGTTGGATAGACTCCTATTTCAACATTGTCACCTACAAGACGTACTTCTTCAGCACGAATTTTACGGTTAATTCTGTGTTGATCTTCTTTGATGATTCGAGCAGGTCCTCTGCTTCTTTTTCTTCGTATTGCTATGGCGTATAATATTTATTTCCTCAAATAGAGGTGGTTACTAATTTTCAATTTAATGTGCACCGAATTCTTTAATTTCCTCTTTTACGGCATCATTTATCATTTTTGCAAATGCTTCAACGGTCATTGTTCCTTTATCTCCTTCACCGTGCTTCCTAACAGATATTGTGCCGTCATTTGCTTCTTGTTCCCCTAAAATCAACATGTACGGGTACTTATTCATTTCAGCTTCACGTATTTTCTTGCCTATAGTCTCATTTCTGTTGTCGACAAGGGCGCGAATTTCGTGATTTTCAAGCAAATCTAAAACTTTTTGAGCGTATTTCTCATATTTTTCGCTCAATGATAGTATAGCAACTTGTTCAGGCATTAGCCAAAGCGGGAAATTTCCACCTGTATGCTCTAGTAAAATGGCAATGAATCGTTCCATGCTACCGAAGGGTGCACGATGAATCATTACAGGTCTATGTAATTCATTATCACTACCTTTATACGTGAGTTCAAAACGCTCAGGTAACTGGTAATCTACTTGAATAGTACCAAGCTGCCAATTTCTTCCAAGAGCATCCTTTACCATAAAATCTAATTTTGGTCCGTAAAAGGCGGCCTCTCCAGATTCAATTACATAGTCAAGGTCTTTGTCTTTGACGGCACTTAGTATTGCGGCTTCTGCTTTTTCCCAAGTTTCTATATTACCAATGTATTTTTCTGGCTTACTCAAGTCTCTTATTGAAACTTGTGTTGTGAAATTCTCAAATCCTAATGAACCAAAGACATACAATACTAAGTCGATTACGTTTTTAAATTCAGCATCCAATTGATCAGGAGTGCAAAAGATATGGGCATCGTCTTGTGTAAAGCCTCTCACTCTTGTGAGGCCGTGTAATTCTCCGCTTTGTTCGTAACGATATACGGTTCCAAATTCGGCAAAACGTTTCGGTAAATCTTTATATGACCAAGGACTGTCATTGTATATCTCGCAGTGATGTGGACAATTCATAGGTTTTAACATAAACTCTTCACCTTCGTTAGGAGTTTTGATTACTTGGAAACTATCTTCACCATATTTTGCAAAGTGCCCAGATGTCACATACAGCTCTTTACTTGCTATATGTGGAGTAATCACCATTTCATAACCTGCTTTTTTCTGAGCTTTTTTCAAGAAATTCTCAAGACGCTCGCGCAATGCAGCTCCTTTGGGGAGCCATAAAGGAAGACCTTGGCCCACTTTCTGGGAGAATGTGTATAGCTGTAGCTCCTTTCCCAGTTTTCTATGATCACGTTTTTTAGCTTCCTCTAATAGGGTTAGGTATTCTGTTAACTCTTTTTGTTTAGGGAAGGTTATACCATAAATACGCGTTAACTGCTTGTTTTTTTCATCACCACGCCAATAAGCACCAGCGATACTCATTAATTTAATGGCTTTAATAATGCCAGTATTAGGAATATGTCCTCCACGGCATAGATCTGTAAAAGTATCATGGTCACAAAATGTTATTGTGCCGTCTTCTAAGTTTTCAATGAGTTCAACTTTATACTCATTGTTTTGGTTTTTGTAGTATGCTAATGCATCTTCTTTGGACATTGAACGAATTGAGAACTCGTGCTTTCCTCTTGCAATCTCCAACATTTTCTTCTCTACAGCTGCTAAGTCTTTTTCTGCGAATGATCTTTCACCAAAGTCCACATCGTAATAAAACCCATTGTCAATAGCTGGGCCTATAGTTAACTTTATTCCTGGATGCAGTTGTTCAAGTGCTTGAGCCAAAAGGTGAGCAGAAGAATGCCAAAAGGCTTTTTTCCCTTCCTTATTAGACCAAGTGAACAATATTAAAGAACCATCTTGATGAAGTGGTGTGCTTGCTTCAATAGTTTCTCCATTATAGGAAGCGGAAATTACATTACGAGCAAATCCCTCGCTGATACTTCTTGCCACATCCATTGGACTGGTCCCAGTTTCCATATTTTTTACACTACCATCGGGTAAAGTAATCGCTATCATAATTAAAAAAAATTTAAGGTGTAAAGATACACTGTTTTATAAACTGGTAAATAACAATGGTAGGTTTCTATGATGGCTTACTTTCTTTGGTTGCTTTCAATGCTATTATTTCATTGGCTTTGACTTTAAATTGATTGTGATTAATACGATTTGTTTTAAATCTAATGTTTGGTTTTATTGTGGGGTATTTGTTGCAAATTAGACCTGTTTAAGTCTAAAACAATACTTATGAGCTAGTTAGCTAAAACTTGGATTTTATAGTGTAACTGTATAGGTATAACTTTATTTCAAATAAGAGATTTTTTTGTAATATAATGTGAAACAGTCACTTAAAAAAAAGACTAAAAAAAAGTAAAAAAAAGTTCATTTTTTGTTTGGTGCATAGATTTAAACAGTAGTATATTTGCAGCCGCTAAGAAAACGAAACGTATTTGTTTTTAGCTTTAAAATAAAGTTCTTAAATTTTTTTGAAATATTTTTCTTTTATAGTTGTGAGATTGTAAAAACGGTTTTACATTTGCAGCCGCTAAGAAAAGTAGTTCATTTAAAAGAGTTGATTTGGTAATTAATAATAGCGGTTCGATTCCGTTACAGCGACAAATTTAGTTATTCATAATTTAAGTTATGTTCCGGCTAATCCCTATATGGGGGAGTTCATTGAGATATTGAAATTGACAGCGTATTTGACATTGTAATTTATTACAATTGTTTTATACAAATTAAACTAAACTAAGTTGAGAACCTGAGAATTTTTTTTGAGAGGGCTTTTAGTTGTTATAAATTTTATTTAAGATTATACAATGAAGAGTTTGATCCTGGCTCAGGATGAACGCTAGCGGCAGGCTTAACACATGCAAGTCGAGGGGTAACAGAGGTGCTTGCACTTGCTGACGACCGGCGCACGGGTGCGTAACGCGTATACAATCTACCTTGTACTATTGGATAGCCCAGAGAAATTTGGATTAATACAATATAGTATCATATTACGGCATCGTATTTATGATTAAAGGTTACGGTACAAGATGAGTATGCGTCCTATTAGTTAGTTGGTAAGGTAACGGCTTACCAAGACATCGATAGGTAGGGGCCCTGAGAGGGGGATCCCCCACACTGGTACTGAGACACGGACCAGACTCCTACGGGAGGCAGCAGTGAGGAATATTGGACAATGGAGGAGACTCTGATCCAGCCATGCCGCGTGCAGGAAGACTGCCCTATGGGTTGTAAACTGCTTTTATACAGGAAGAAACACTCCCTCGTGAGGGAGCTTGACGGTACTGTAAGAATAAGGACCGGCTAACTCCGTGCCAGCAGCCGCGGTAATACGGAGGGTCCGAGCGTTATCCGGAATTATTGGGTTTAAAGGGTCCGTAGGCGGGTAGCTAAGTCAGTGGTGAAAGTTTGCAGCTCAACTGTAAAATTGCCATTGAAACTGGTTGTCTTGAATTAATGTGAAGTGGTTAGAATAAGTAGTGTAGCGGTGAAATGCATAGATATTACTTAGAATACCAATTGCGAAGGCAGATCACTAACATTATATTGACGCTGATGGACGAAAGCGTGGGGAGCGAACAGGATTAGATACCCTGGTAGTCCACGCCGTAAACGATGGATACTAGCTGTTCGGAATTTATTCTGAGTGGCTAAGCGAAAGTGATAAGTATCCCACCTGGGGAGTACGTTCGCAAGAATGAAACTCAAAGGAATTGACGGGGGCCCGCACAAGCGGTGGAGCATGTGGTTTAATTCGATGATACGCGAGGAACCTTACCAGGGCTTAAATGTAGTCTGACAGGAGTGGAAACACTTTTTTCTTCGGACAGATTACAAGGTGCTGCATGGTTGTCGTCAGCTCGTGCCGTGAGGTGTCAGGTTAAGTCCTATAACGAGCGCAACCCCTGTTGTTAGTTGCCAGCGAGTAATGTCGGGAACTCTAACAAGACTGCCGGTGCAAACCGCGAGGAAGGTGGGGATGACGTCAAATCATCACGGCCCTTACGTCCTGGGCCACACACGTGCTACAATGGTAGGTACAGAGAGCAGCCACTGGGTGACCAGGAGCGAATCTTCAAAACCTATCTCAGTTCGGATCGGAGTCTGCAACTCGACTCCGTGAAGCTGGAATCGCTAGTAATCGGATATCGGCCATGATCCGGTGAATACGTTCCCGGGCCTTGTACACACCGCCCGTCAAGC